>DASZEO010000138.1:0-9093 GCA_035940755.1 Allosphingosinicella sp.
CGCACGCCGCGCCGCGCCAGCGCCTCGCGCAGCAGCACCTCGATCTGGGCGTTGACGCTTCGGAAGTCGGCCGCCGCGCAGCGCTCGAGCGCTGCCCACAAAGCGGGCTCGATGCGCAGCGGATAGGCCTTCTTCGGAGCGTTCGGCACCCGGCATCGCGCCTATTGGTAGAGCGAGCCGGTGTTGACGATCGGCTGGGTGTCCCGCTCCGAGCAGAGCACCACCATCAGGTTCGAGACCATCGCCGCCCGGCGCTCGTCGTCGAGTTCGACCACGCCCTTTTCCGACAGGAGCTGGAGCGCGCTTTCGACCATGCTGACGGCGCCGACCACGATCTTCTGCCGCGCGGCGATCACCGCCTCGGCCTGCTGGCGCCGGAGCATCGCCTGGGCGATCTCCTGGGCATAAGCGAGGTGGGTAAGGCGGCATTCGTCGACGGTGATTCCGGCGCGGGCGACCCGATCCTGAAGCTCGCGCTCCAGCTCCTCGCTAACCACGTCAGCATCGCCGCGAAGCGTCGTCTCCTTGTGCTCTATGTCGTCATAGGGGTAGCGAGCGCCGATCGCGCGGACGGCGCTTTCGATCTGGATCTCGACGAACTCCATGTAATTGGCGACGTCGAACAGGGCCTGGGCGGTGTCGCTGACCCGCCAGACGACGTTGGTGGCGATTTCCACCGGATTGCCGCGCAGGTCGTTCACCTTCACCCGGTCCGAAGTGATGTTGTGGATGCGCGTCGAGATCTTGGTGCGCGTGAGCCACGGCAGCACCCAGCGCAGGCCGGTGGTGCGGTCGGTGCCCTTATAGTCGCCGAACAGCAGGATCGCCGCCGCCTGGTTGGGCTGCAGGAAATAGAAGCCGCAGATGAGGAACAGGAAAAGGGCCAGGCTGCCGATGGCCAGCGGGGCGCCGAGACCCAGATCCTGCTCGGTCAGCCGCCAGACGCCCAGCGCGCCGATGGCGATCAGGAGCAGCAGGACGAGGAGCACCGGGTAGCCGCTGAGCGTGCCTGCGGTGCGCTCCTGCGAAAGCCGGAGCGCGTGCCCGTCCGGCGGCGAATGGATCGTCTGTGCCATCGTCGTACCTCCAGTGAATGATGATATCATAATTATATGAAACGGCGGCTGGCAAGCGGATTCGTTACCGGTCGTTCGAGGCGCCGAGGCTGGTGGCGCGGCGACGATCTGCTATGGCGCCGCCCATGCCTTCCGGAGCCCCGCGATGAACGCTGCCGACAAGGGCTGGCGGCTGCTCATCCACGGCGGCGCCGGAGTGATGGAGCGCGACCGGCTGACGCCGGAGGAGGACCGCGCGATCCGCGCCGCGCTCCACCGCGCGCTCCAGGCCGGAGCGGCGATCCTGGAGCGGGGCGGAAGCGCGCTCGACGCCGTGGAGGCGAGCGCGCGTAATCTCGAGGACGACCCGCATTTCAACGCCGGCCGAGGCTCGGTCTTCACCTATCAGGGTACCATCGAAATGGACGCCGCCATAATGGAGGGCCGTAACCGCGACGCCGGGGCCGTGACGGGGGTCGGCGCGACCAGGAACCCGATCAGCCTCGCCCGCGCGGTCATGGAGCAGAGCCCCCACGTCTTCCTGAGCCGAGAGGGCGCCGACGAATTCTCTCGCCTTCAGGGGCTGGAGCAGGCGCAGCCCGAATATTTCCAGATCCCGGAGCGCCGCCGCCAGCTCCAGGCGATCCGGGAGGCGCCGACGGAGGAATTCTTCGACATCGACGTCAAGTACGGCACGGTCGGCGCCGTAGCCTTGGACTCGAACGGCCACGTCGCCGCCGCCACCTCGACGGGCGGGCTGACCGGCAAACGATGGGCACGGATCGGCGATTCGCCGATCATCGGCGCGGGCACTTATGCCGATGACCGCGCTGCGGCCGTGTCGGCAACCGGGGCGGGCGAGTTCTTCATCCGTGTCGCCGTCGCTCACGAAATCTGCGCACGCATCCGCCTCGGCGGCGAAAGCGGCCAGGCAGCGGCCGATGCGGTGATGGCCGAGGTCGCCGCGCTGGGAGGAACCGGCGGTGTGATCCTGGTGACGCCGCAGGGCGAAGGCGTGTTCAGCTTCAACTCGCCGGGAATGTATCGCGGCGAGGCCTGCCCCGAGGGCCGCTGCGTCGCGATCTACGGCGACGAGGAGCAGGCGCCCGGCCGCATCGGCTGACAATTCGCTTCACGAACCCGCCCCTCGCGGCCAATATGCGGCGCATGGCGGGGATGCTGATCATCGGGCTGGACCCTGGGCTGGGCTGCACCGGCTGGGGGGTGATCCGCGCCGATGGCAACCGCCTGAGCCATGTCGCCAACGGTCAGGTCCGCACCGAGCCTAAGGACGCGCTGCCCGCGCGGCTGGTGCGGCTCGAAAAGGCACTGGGGGAGGTCATTGAAGCCCACGCGCCCGAAGCGGCGGCGGTCGAGGAAGTCTTCCTCAACGACAACCCGCAATCGACGCTGAAGCTCGGCCAGGCGCGCGGCGTGGTGCTGCTCGCCGCTGCCCGGCGCGGCCTTGAGGTCGGAGAATATGCGCCGCGGCTGGTGAAGAAAGCGGTGGTCGGCGTCGGCGGCGCCGAGAAGGCGCAGGTGCATGCGATGGTCCAGCGGCTGCTTCCGGGCGTGAAGGTCGCCGGCGCCGATGCGGCGGACGCGCTGGCGGTGGCGATCACCCATGCTCACCACCTCGCCAGCCGGCGGGCGATCGGCAACGCCGCATGATCGCCAAGCTGAGGGGCCTGCTCGACGGCTTCGGCGCCGACTTCGCGGTCATCGACGTCGCCGGCATCGGCTATCTCGTCTCGGCGTCGACCCGAACACTGTCGCAGCTGGGCGCGGTCGGCGAGGAGGTGGTCCTCCACACCGAGATGCTGGTGGCGGAGGATTCGATCCGGCTGGTCGGCTTCTCCACCGCTGCCGAGCGGGACTGGTTCCGGCTGCTCATCTCGGTCCAGGGCGTGGGCGCCCGGGTGGCGCTCGCTATCCTTTCCGCTTTGTCCGTGGACGACGTGCACCAGGCGGTGGCCGGCGGCGACAGCCGGATGATCAGCCGCGCCCAGGGAGTGGGGCCGAAGCTCGCCCAGCGCATCGTCAACGAGCTCAAGGACAAAGCCGGCGGCGTGGCGCTCGGAACGGCCGGAGCGGCGCCCGCCCCCGCCGGCAGCCATGCTCAGGACGCGGTCTCGGCGCTGCTCAACCTGGGCTTCCGACCCGCCGAAGCCTCGGCGGCGGTAGCGAAGGCCGAAGCCGAGCTGGGTCCGGACACGAGCCTCGACGCCCTCGTCCGCGGCGCTCTGAAAAAGGCGGCGCGCTAGGCTGGGGGGCAGCCAGAAGCCGCGGGCGGCCTAGGCGCCCCAGACCTCCTCGAACAGCCGGACGAAATTATTGCCCAGCACCTTCTCGATCCTGGCGCTGCTCCAGCCGCGGCGGGCAAGGTCCGCGCCGATGCGGTCGTAGCGTTCGGCGCTGTTATAGCCCTCGACCAGGTTGAGCACGTCGGCCGCCTCGCCCGGGGCGGCGATCCCCTGGCGCGAGCGCTCCTCGAAGAAGCGGCGCTGCTGGGCGCGCGCCTCGTCGTTGATCGTATAGCCCATGAACGGATTGTCGGTGCCGATGCCGACATGGTCCTCGCCGCACACGTTCACCGCATGCTCGATGTGGCGCAGCAGGTCCTCTCGTCCCGGCTGGCCGCGCAGGCGCAGGAACGGCATCAGGTAGAGGCCAAACACGCCGCCTTTGTCCGCCAGCGCGCGCATCTGCGCATCGTAGGTGTTGCGCGGCAGGTCGACGAGCGCCCGGCAGCCGCTGTGGGTGATGGCCGGCGGCGCGGTGCTGGCGGCGATGCCCTCGGCTTGGGTGCGCTGGCCCGCATGGCTGAGGTCGAGCAGGACTCGCTCGCGGTTGATCCGAGCGACCACTTCGCGGCCGAAGTCGGAAAGCCCGGCATTGGCGCGTTCGAGGCAGCCGTCGCCGGCGAGGTTGCGCTTATTGTAGGTGAGCTGGATCACCTTGACGCCGAGGGTGGCGAACGTGCTCACCTTGGGCGCGTCCGCCTCCAGGGCGTTGGTGTCCTGGAAATTGTAGATCAGGCCGACCTTGCCCGCTGCCCGGGCGGCGCGGATGTCGGCGGCGCTTTCGACCTTCACGAGCAAATTCGCATTGGCGCCGATCAGCCGGTCCCATGAGGCGATCCCCTCGACCGCCTCCTGATAGCGGTTGGGCCCGTTGCCCACCGGCGCAATGGTGGCGCTGACCAGGTCAATTCGGCGCTGGGCGATGGCGTCGATCAGCCGCTGCGTCGGCACGAACCGTCCCGGCTCCGGCTCGTCGAAGCCGTCGAGACCGCCCTGGGCGTCGACGTAGAAGGAGGCGGCGGCGCGCTCCCGAGGAGGCACGTTTTGCGCCGCGGCCCGGAACGGCAGCGCCATGGCCATGCCGGCGGCTCCGGCGGTGATCAGGAATTCGCGACGGTCCATCGGGTCTGCCCCTTGCTGTGTTGAGACGCTAAGACAGGAGCCGTCGCCGCTCAAGCGCCTTGAAAGCTGTTCGACAGCCCAATTCGTTGCGCTATGGCTTCAGCCGTGGAGCAGGAGCGCATCACCACCCCCGACCGCCGCCCGGAAGACCTCGATGCGGCGCTTCGGCCCAAGACGCTGGACGAGTTCGTCGGCCAGAAGGCGGCGCGAGAGAATCTGCGGGTGTTCATCGACGCGGCCAGGCGCCGGGGCGACCCGCTCGACCATGTCCTGTTCTTCGGCCCGCCGGGGCTGGGCAAGACGACGCTGGCGCAGATCATCGCCCGCGAGCTCGGCGTCGGCTTTCGGGCGACTTCCGGCCCGGTCATCGCGAAGTCGGGAGACCTCGCGGCGATCCTGACCAACCTCGAAGACGGCGACGTCCTGTTCATCGATGAGATCCACCGGCTGGCTCCGGCGGTCGAGGAGATTCTCTATCCGGCGATGGAAGACCGGGTCCTCGACCTGATGATCGGCGAGGGGCCGTCGGCGCGCTCGGTGCGCATCGACCTGCCCAAATTCACCTTGGTCGGAGCGACCACCCGCCAGGGCCTGATCACGACGCCGCTCAGGGACCGGTTCGGCATTCCCGTCCGCCTGACCTTCTACTCCGTCGAGGAGCTGGAGCAGGTGGTGCGCCGCGCCGGGCGGCTGCTGGGCCTGGCGCTCACCGAAGACGGCGCGCGCGAAGTGGCGCGGCGATCGCGCGGGACGCCGCGGATCGCCGGGCGGCTGCTTCGCCGGGTCCGCGACTTCGCCGAAGCGGCGGGCGAGGCCGAGGTGGACGCCAAGGTGGCGGACAGCTCCCTGACTCGCATGGAGGTCGACCATCTCGGCCTGGATGCGATGGACCGCCGCTACCTGACGATGATCGCCGACATCTACAAAGGCGGCCCGGTCGGCGTGGAAACGCTGGCCGCGGGGCTTTCGGAGCCGCGCGACACCATCGAGGAAGTGATCGAGCCCTATCTGATCCAGCTCGGCCTGGTCGCTCGAACCGCGCGCGGCCGGTGCCTCAACGGCCCCGGCTGGCTTCATCTCGGCCTGCCGCAGCCGAAGGGCCCGCAGGCGGGGCTGTTCGACGCCAAGTGAAGGGAGGAATAATGGTGCGCGCGATGATCGCCGCTGCCGCGCTGGCGGCCGCCCCGGCAGCCGCACAGCAGCCTGCGCCGGCACCGGATTATTCGCAGGACTCGGCGTGGCTGTGCCTTGCGGGGCGCGAGGATCCGTGCGGCCGGCCGCTGCCGACGACGGCG
This sequence comes from Allosphingosinicella sp., assembly GCA_035940755.1. Lineage (GTDB taxonomy): Bacteria > Pseudomonadota > Alphaproteobacteria > Sphingomonadales > Sphingomonadaceae > Allosphingosinicella. The sequence goes on from DASZEO010000138.1 coordinate 5,776, forward strand.
CTCAATCCGAACGGCTACGGCTCGGTCGGCCGGACCGAGCCGCTGGCCGACGCGCCGATCGACTGCTTCTACGTCTATCCCACCATTTCGCGCGATCCCGGCCTCAACGCCGACCTGTCGGCCGGGCCGGAAGAGCAGGCGGCCACGACGGTGCAGTTCGCCCGCTTCAGCACCGTGTGCCGACCGTTCGCCCCGATCTACCGGCAGGTGACGCTCGCCGCGCTGGCGCGAGCGCTGGCGGGCGAAGACCTCACCGCCGGCCAGAACCTCGCCTACGAGGACGTCCGCTCCGCGTGGCGGCAATATCTGCGGCAGCGCAATGGGGGGCGCCCCTTCGTGCTCGTCGGCCACAGCCAGGGCACGATCCACCTGGTCCGCCTGCTCGCCGAGGAGATAGAGGGCCGGCCGGAGGCGGCGCGGATGCTCTCGGCGCTGCTGATCGGCTTCAACGTCGAGGTGCCGGAAGGGGAGGTGGTCGGCGGATCGTTCGCCAGAACGCCGCTGTGCACCCGTTTCGGCCAGACCGGTTGCGTCGTCACCTATGTCTCGTTCCGCTCGACCAATCCGCCGCCGCCCGGGTCGCTGTTCGCACGAGCGACTCGGCCCGGAATGACGGTGGCCTGCACCAATCCCGCCACCCTCGCCGGCGGCACCGCGCCGCTCGACAGCTATTGGTATACCGGCCCTTCGGTGACCAACACGCAGACTCCGGTCGAATGGTCCTCCCAGGGCCCGCCGCCGACGCCGTTCCTGCGCACCGAGGGCCTCGTCTCAGCCGCCTGCGTCCACCGCGGGAGCATCGGCTACCTGTCGGTGACGGTGAATGCCGACCCTGGCGATGCTCGCACGGACCGGATTCCGGGCGACGTCGTCATCGGCGGCCGGCTGCAGCCGGGCTGGGGGCTTCATCTGGCAGACATCAGCCTCGCGCAAGGCGATCTCCTCCGGATCGTCGAGGCGCAGCGGGATGCCTTCCGCCGCAGCCGGCGCTAGCGCAGCTCCAGCCAGGCATAGCGCAGCAGCGAGGTGGCGATGGCAAGCTCCGTGAGCATGGCGAGCGCGCTCCGCACGCCGATCGGCTCGGCGAGGCTGGCGAAATAGAGGACCACCGCCGCCATCATGGCAACCCAGAAGCCGGTCTCGAGGGCACGGCGGCGGTTCTGCGTCGACACCTCGTCGTTCATCAGGCGCCGAACCTGCCGGCCCAGCATCAACCCGCCGCCCGTCGCGAGAATGCCCAGCCAGAGCAGGGTCAGGACCAGCCACGTGATCGCACGCGGGAGGTCGGTCGTGCCGTGGGGTATGCCCCAGGCGCTGAAGCCGGAGAGAACGAGCAGCACGACCGCGCCGATCGCCATGCACCAGCCGCGGCTCCGCGAATTGCGATCCGCGCGTTCGACCGTGGAAACACCCATGGGAAAATCTCCTAATCTTCGGAAGGCAGAGAGAAGAGCGCCTCGACCGGCTCCCCGAGAGCGCGAGCCAGCTTGAGCGCCAGGATGGTCGAGGGGACGAAGACGCCGTTCTCGACGGTGTTGATCGTCTTGCGGCTGACGCCGACGAGCTCGGCGAGCGCGGCTTGGGTGAGGCCCCGCTGGGTACGCGCCGCGAGCAGCCGGTTGTCGAGCCGCTCGCTCATTCCTTGAGCGCGCGCCGCTCGAGCACGCCGAACCGCAGTAGCGCTGCCGCGATGCCGATCGACATCAGCAGGTGCACCGCCTCGCGGCCGGTTACCGGCTCCAACAGCGTCAGGACGTAGACCGCGATCGCGCCGGCCATGGTCGCCAGGAAGCCGATCCGAAACGCTTCGGCGCGATTGGCGCGGGTGACCTCGTCTTCCATCAGCGCGCGCACCTTAGCCGACCGGAACCAGAAGCCGCCGGTCGCCAAGGCGAGCACAAGCGCGACCGACAGAAGCAGCCACGCGCCGATCTGGACCTGATCGACGGTGCGCATCGCCTCGCCCTCGCGGCCCGCCAGGAAAGCCGCCTGCTGGGAAATGAACGCGACCGCCACGACCGGGAGCATCCGCGCCCGCCTCCTCGTCAGTCGCTCGGCCGTTTCGCCGTCGCTCTTGATCGCCATCTTCCCTGCCTTTTCTGTAACCTGAAGGTGACATGTAACCTGCGGGTTACACGCTGTCAACGCAGATTCGGCTCGGCTCGTCCGACCGCGGCGGCGCGGGGTTTCCGACCGGGGCTGGTGCCGGGTAGGGCTTCGGGGTGGGCGGGATTGTCAACAGGCCGTACGAGGGCGCGTGGGTGGACGGCACCCACCGCTTCGCGCTGCGCGTCTATTTCGAGGACACCGACGTCGCCGGCATCGTTTATTACGCCAATTACCTGAAGTTCATGGAGCGGGCCCGCTCCGACATGCTTCGAGCCGTCGGCATCGACCAGCGCGCGGTGCTCGAAAATGGCGAGGGGGTCTATGTCGTGGCCGACGCGCACATCAAATATCACCGCCCGGCGAGGCTCGACGACGAGCTGCTCGTCCTGAGCCAGGTCCTGGCGGTGCGGGCGGCGAGCTGCGTCATTCAGCAGCGAGTCATGCGCGCAGGGGAAACCGTAGCCGATGCGCTGGTGACGGCCGCCTTCCTGTCGGCGGAAGGCCGGCCCAAGCGCCAGCCGCGCGAATGGGTGGCCAAGTTCGAGCGGCTGAAGAAGGAAGGGCGGGCGCAAGCGTGAACGGATTGCAAGACGGCGCCCTGTCACCGGTGACCCTGTTCCTTCAGGCCGACATCGTCGTGAAGGTGGTGATGGTCGGGCTGGTGCTGGCCAGCATCTGGACCTGGACGATCATCGTCGCCCAGTGGATCAAGATGCGCCGCGCCGTCCGCGACAACGAGCGGTTCGAACGCGACTTCTGGAAATCCGAGGACATCGACAGCTTCTACGAGGAGCGCGGCCGGGGCGAGCTTTCCTCCGCCAAGGTCCTCGCGGCGGGCATTGCGGAATGGCGGCGCTCCACCTCCGGCCGGACGATCGACAAGGACGGGACCCGCTCGCGGCTCGCAGTGGCGCTTCATTCGGCCGTTTCCGCCGAAACCGACCGCATCGCGTCACGGCTCAACATCCTCGCCACGGTCGGCTCCGTCGCCCCGTTCGTCGGCCTGTTCGGCACCGTGTGGGGCATCATGCGCAGCTTTTCCGACATTGCCGGCGAGCAGAGCACCAGCCTCGCCGTCGTCGCCCCCGGAATCGCCGAAGCCCTCTTCGCGACCGCTCTCGGCCTGTTCGCCGCCATTCCGGCGGTGATCGCCTACAACCGCTTCAGCTTCGCCGTGAACCGCTTCGAGGCGCGCCTCCAGCGCTTCGC
>DASZEO010000139.1:0-3053 GCA_035940755.1 Allosphingosinicella sp.
GTCTTCCAGGCCAGCCGCGGCGGCAGCGGGCGCGGCCGATCCGCGGCGATTCCGTCGCCGACGCGCTCGAGCCCCTGATCCAGCCGCTGCTGGTCGCCGACCAGCCGTTCGAGGCGGAGACGCTGTTCAACGAGCGCAGCGGCGAGCTCAGCACCGAAGCGCGCACCGCCTTCCAGCAGCGGATCGCCTGGGTCTATTATCTCAACGGCAACGATGCCGACGCGCGCCGGATGGCCGGCCAGGGCCGCCGCGGAACCACCGAATGGGCGATACAGTGCGACTGGGTCGCCGGCCTCGCCGCCTGGCGCATGCACGATTATCAGGCCGCGGCTGAGCATTTTGGCAGCGTCGCCGCCCGCTCCAGCGACCTCGAGCTCAACGCGGCGGCGCATTATTGGGCCGCGCGCGCCGAGACGGCCGGCCAGCGCCCGCAGCGCGTCCAGGCGCACCTCCAGGCGGCCGCGCGGCAGGGCGAGACGTTCTACGGCCTGCTGGCGCAAAGCGCCCTCGGCATGCGGCGGCGCGCGGCCGAGCTCAACGCGTTCAGCGCCCAGGACTGGCAGGCCTTGTCGGCGCTCCCCAATGTGCGCACCGCCGTCGCCTTGAGCGAGATCGGCGAGATGAGCCTGGCGGGCGATGTGCTCCGCCACCAGGCGCAGATCGGCAATCCGCGCCTGCACGAGCCGCTGCTCCATTTGGCGGCGCGGCTGAACCTCACCAGCGCGCAGATGTGGCTCGCGCATAACGGCCCGCGCGGCACGCACACCGACACTCACGACCGCTATCCGAGCCCGAGCTGGCGGCCCGCGCGCGGCTGGCGGGTCGATCCGGCGCTCGCTTTCGCGCACGCGCTCCAGGAATCTAACTTCCGTCCCGAAGCGGTGAGCCCGGCCGGCGCGCGCGGCCTGATGCAGGTGAGACCCGGGACGGCGAGCGACCTGATTCGCTGGCGCGGCATCGCGGCCGATCCAAGCCGGCTCAACGATCCGGTCACCAATGTCGAGTTCGGCCAGGCCTATCTCGAATATCTGCGCGACCAGCCGGCGACCGCGGGCCTGCTGCCGCGAGTCATCGCCGCCTACAATGCCGGGCCGGCGCCGGTGGGGGTATGGAACACCCGCTTCGACCAGAGCGATCCTTTGCTGTTCCTCGAGTCCATCCCTTATTGGGAGACGCGCGGCTACGTGCCGATCGTGCTTCGCAATTATTGGATCTACGAGCAGCGCACCGCCGACCAGTCGCCCAGCCGCCGCGCGCTCGCCGCCGGCCTATGGCCGCGCTTCCCCGGAATGTCCGGGCCGACGGCGGTGAGGATCGAACCGCGCCGCGCGGAGACGGCGATGGGAGCGGACTGAGGCGCTCGCGATCAGCCTTCCGGGAACTCCCGGAATTGCGGCAGATCGTCGGTGATCTCGTGCCATGGCGCCTTGGAGCCGACGAAGATGTGCATTGACGGCCTGACGCTCGGCTCGTCGACAAGCGTGCCCATCGCCACGTGAACGTATGCGCCGCCCCTGACGACGGAATAGAGGAGCGAGCCGCAGCGCCGGCAGTGGGCGTCGTGGCCGCTCTCCTCGCCGAAGATCAGCAGGCCGTCCTCACCGCGGACCAGCTTCAGCGCGCTTCGGGCGATCCCCGCCAGCGGCTTGAACGCCGATCCGGTCGAACGCCGGCATAACGAGCAATGACAATTGAGTGCGAACTCGAACGCGTCGACGACTTCATATTCGACGTCGCCGCACATGCATCGCCCGGCAAGGCTGCGCACCGGCTGATCGTTATCGGCGGAGTCCATCGGCGTTCCCGCTCAGTCCAGGGGCCAGCTTTCCAACAGCTCGACGAAGCGGGTGAGCCAGGCGTTGGTCTGGTGGCCGTCGACGACGCGGTGGTCGATGGTGAGGCTGACATAGGCCATCGGGCGGATCTGAATCGCGTCGACGCCGCCGACTTCGCGGACGACGACACGCTTCTCGAGTTTGCCGACGCCGAGGATGGCGGATTGCGGCTGGTTGATGATGATGGGTGCGGCGAAGAGCGAGCCGGAGACGCCGTGGTTGGAGATGGTGAAGGTGCCGCCCTTGACGTCGGCCGCGGTGAGCTTCTCCGCGCGCGCCCGCTCGACCAGGTCGTCGAGGCCGGAGGCGATGCCCTTGAGCGAAAGCTTCTGCACTTCGCGAAGCACGGGGACGATCAGGCCCTTGGTCCCGAGCGCCGTTCCGACGCCGATATTGATGTCGTCGTAGATTTCGAGCTTGTCGGCATGCCAGCGGCTGTTGATCGCCGGCGCCACCTTCATCGCCTCCGCCGCCGCCGCGACGAGATAGGCGGTGTAGGTGAGCTTCACGCCCTTCTTCGCCCAAGCCGCTTTGTGCTTCTCGCGATGGGCGATGATGGCGCTGAAATCCGCCTCGAAGACCGCGGTGACGTGCGGCGCGTCGGCCAGCGAGCGCTGCATGTTCTCGGCGATGCGCAGCCGCATGTTGTCGTGCGGGATGAAGTGCGAACGTAGGTCGCCGACGGCCGCGGGGATGACCCCCTCGACGGCCTTGCCGACGCGGGTCGCCACTTCCACCGCGCGGTCGACGTCGGCGCGGGTGATGCGCCCTCCCCTGCCCGTGCCCTGGATGCGGCTCGGGTCGATGTCGTGCTGAAGGATCGCGCGCTTGACGGATGGGGAAAGTCTTGATTCCCGAGCCTCGACCGTTCGGCCTGAGCCTGTCGAAGGCCTTTCCTTCTTCTCAGCGGAGGAAGAAGGAGTGGGCTTCGACAAGCTCAGCCCGAACGGTTCTTTCGGTTCAACTCCCGTAGCAATCTCGCCCTGGGGCGCGATCCGCCCGAGCACCGCGCCGGGGACGGCATCGGCGTTGCTGTGCAGCAATATCTCGCGAAGCACCCCGGCGGCGGGGGCCGGGACCTCCATCGCCACCTTGTCGGTCTCGAGCTCGACGAGCGGGTCGTTTTCCTCGACGCGGTCGCCGACCTGCTTGAGCCAGGCGCGGACCACGGCCTTGGTCCCTTCCTGCTCCTCGGGCACGACCACGTCGATCATCGTC
>DASZEO010000140.1:0-10348 GCA_035940755.1 Allosphingosinicella sp.
ATCTCGATCTTCGCGCGCCTCGGCGGCGGCATCTTCACCAAGGCCGCCGACGTCGGCGCCGACCTGGTCGGCAAGGTCGAGGCCGGGATCCCCGAGGACGATCCCCGCAACCCGGCCGTCATCGCCGACAATGTGGGCGACAATGTCGGCGATTGCGCAGGCATGGCCGCCGACCTGTTCGAAACCTACGTCGTCACCGTCGGCGCCACCATGGTGCTGATCGCGCTGCTGGTCAGCGGCTCGACCGAGCAGATGACCGCGCTGATGAGCCTGCCGCTGATCATCGGCGGCGTGTGCATCCTCACCTCGATCGCCGGCACCTACATGGTCCGCCTCGGCGGCAAGCAGTCGATCATGGGCGCCCTCTACAAGGGCTTCTGGACGACGGCATTGCTGTCGATCCCGGCACTTTATTACGTCACGGCGCAGACCCTCGACCAGGGCATGAACACCGTGCTGGGCGGCGCTCGCGAGGCGGCCGGCCCCGAGGTGGAGGCGCAGGTCGCCAACCAGGCCGTCGCCGGCGGCTTCACCGGCATGGACCTGTTCTGGTGCATGCTCGTCGGCCTCGCCGTCACCGCTCTGCTGGTCTGGATCACCGAATATTATACCGGCACCAACTACCGTCCGGTCCGCTCGATCGCCAAGGCGTCGGTCACCGGCCACGGCACCAACGTCATCCAGGGCCTCGCCATTAGCCTTGAATCCACGGCGATGCCCACGCTGGTGATCTGCGTCGGCATGATCGTCTCCTACCAGCTCGCCGGGCTGATCGGCATCGCCTTCGCGGCGACCTCGATGCTTGCGCTCGCCGGCATGGTGGTGGCGCTCGACGCCTACGGGCCGGTCACCGACAATGCCGGCGGCATCGCCGAAATGGCGCACCTGGAGGACGAGGTCCGCAACCGCACCGACGCTCTCGACGCCGTCGGCAACACCACCAAGGCGGTCACCAAGGGCTATGCGATCGGCTCGGCGGGCCTGGCGGCTCTGGTGCTGTTCGGCGCCTACACGACCGACCTTCAGCATTATGCCGGCGAGCTCGGCATCGGCCCCGCCGGAATCGATTTCTCGCTGTCCAACCCTTACGTCGTGGTGGGCCTGCTGCTCGGCGCCTTGCTGCCCTATCTGTTCGGCGCGCTCGGCATGACGGCGGTCGGCCGCGCGGCGGGCAACGTCGTCATCGACGTGCGCGAGCAGTTCCGCAACAATCCCGGCATCATGGAAGGCACCAGCCGCCCCAACTACGCCCGCACCGTCGACCTCGTCACCCGCGCCGCGATCCGCGAGATGATCGTCCCGTCGCTGCTGCCGGTGCTTGCGCCGATCGCGGTGTTCTTCGGCATCTCGGCGCTTGCCGGCCGCGACCAGGGCTTCGCCGCGCTCGGCGCGCTGCTGCTGGGCGTGATCGTCTCCGGCCTGTTCGTCGCCATCTCGATGACCTCGGGCGGCGGCGCCTGGGACAATGCCAAGAAATATATCGAGGACGGCCATCACGGCGGCAAGGGCTCGGAAGCCCACAAGGCCGCTGTGACCGGCGACACGGTCGGCGATCCCTACAAGGACACGGCCGGCCCGGCGGTGAACCCGATGATCAAGATCACCAACATCGTCGCTTTGCTTCTGCTGGCGGCGCTCGCCGGCCACGCCGGCTGAAGCGGTCGGCCGGGAGCGTCCGCCGCTTCCGGCCGGGCCCCGTCCTGCCTTTACAAGCCGGTGGAAGCTGGATTACCTTCTGAAATCAGGGGGTAAACTATGATCTACCGTCTGGCCGCCTGCGCGGCTGCCGCGATAGCCTTGGTCGCGGCAGCGCCCTTGCGCGCGCAGGCCGCGCCGGCTGCTCCCACGGCCGCCCCCGCTGCCGCCTCGATCTCCGTCGAGGACTTCGCCCGGCTCCCCTTCCTCAGCGACGCCCTCCTGTCGCCGGACGGGACGCGGATTGCCGGCCGGGTCAGCCAGGGTGGAGCGCAGCATATCGCAATCTGGACGGTGGGCGCGCCGGCGGACCGGCAGCCGGTGCTCATCCCCTCCGGCGGCAGCGATTCCTTCGTCTGGGCCGGCGACCGGCGGCTGCTGATTACCGTCGACTTCAGCTTCATCATCCGGATCGGCACCGGCATCTACCCGATCCTGCTGCGGCGGGTGTCGAGCTACGATCTGGACGCTCAAAAGGCGGTCAGCCTCGGCTCCGAGGAAGCGTTTCGGCAGGAGGCGATCTTCGTCGATCCCGCCGGCCGATACGTCCTGCTGTCCTCGCAGGCCAACCTCGAGCGCGAGCCCAACGTCCTTCGCATCGATCTTGCGACCGGGACGGCGGTGGAGGTCCAGCCGCGCGTTCACGGCGTGTGGAGCTGGTTCGCCGACGCCGAAGGTATCGTCAGAGTCGGGGTCACTTACGGCGAGCGGCGCACCCGCTTCTATTACCGCGCCGCCCCGGGCGCGGAGCTGCGCCTCATCGACACGCGGCGCAACGTCGACGACGACAGCGTCATCGACATGGTCCGCTTCGTCAGCAACACCGACCGCGGCATCATCGTCACCAACGCCGAGACCGGCCGCTTCGCGATCTACGACTATGATTTCGCGACCGACACCCGCGGCCCCGCCTTGTTCGCGCACCCGGAAGTCGACGTGACGCAGGCGATCTTCGGCCGCGACGGCAGCCTGGACGGCGTCTTCTACGAGGACGACCGGCCGCGCGTGCGCTGGCTCGACGCCGACATGGCGCGGCTTCAGGAGCGGATCGACCGCACCCTCGCCGGCCACACCAACATGATCATCAACAGCAGCCGCGACGGCAACCGGGTCCTGCTCTTCTCGTCCGCCGCGGACGATCCGGGCACCTATTATGTGTTCGACCAGGCCGCCCGGCGGATGGAAATCTTCGCCAGCCCCTACGACGTCCTCGTCGGCCGCCGCTTCGCGGAGGTGCGTCCGGTGTCCTACACGTCGACCGACGGATCGCGCATTCCCGCCTACCTGACGCTTCCGCCCGGGCCCGTTCAACGCGGTCTGCCGCTCGTCGTCCTCCCCCATGGCGGGCCGTTCGCGCGCGACAGCTGGATGTTCGATCCCCAGGTCCAGTTTCTCGCCAGCCGCGGCTATGCGGTGCTCCAGCCGAATTTCCGCGGCTCCACCGGCTACGGGCGAGCTTTCGTCGAGCGCGGCTACGGTCAGCTCGGCACCGGCATGATCGACGATGTCGACGCCGGGGTCGACTGGCTGGTGCAGCAGGGCATCGTCGACGCCTCGCGGGTCTGCATCATGGGCGGGTCCTATGGCGGCTACGCGGCGGTTCGCGCCGCGATGCGCAGCCCCGGGCGCTACCGCTGCGCGATCAGCTTCGCCGGCCCCAGCGACTGGCGCTCGATGATCCGCTACAATTCGCAGCTCGCCGTTCCGCAGCGTTATGTGCGCGAATGGCGGCAGCGCGTGCGCGGCGAGGAGCAGACCGATCTCGACTCGATCTCGACGCTTCGGCACCCGCAGCTGCTGCGCGTGCCGCTTCTGCTCGCTCACGGCGAGCAGGATCTGACGGTGCCGATCGAGCAGTCGCGCCGGCTGGCGCGCGCCCTGGAGCGGGCGCACGCGCCGGTTGAGACCGTCTTCTATCCGAAGTCCGGCCACGGCTTCACCGACGCTGCGGAATCGGCCGACTTCATGCGCCGCGTGGAGGCGTTCCTGGCGCGGCACAACCCCGCTGCGACGCCGCCGGCCGCCCCGGCGCCCGCCGCCTCGGCGGCCGGGGTTCCCATTTCGGCGGCGAGCCGTTAAGGCCCTGCCTCCGCTTCAGCGACAAGGATTTGAATGGCCAAGGAAGAGCTTCTCGAGATGCGCGGGCAGGTGGTCGAGCTGCTGCCCAACGCCATGTTCCGCGTTCGGCTGGAAAACGGCCACGAGATACTCGGCCATACGGCCGGCAAGATGCGCAAGAACCGCATCCGGGTCCTCACCGGCGACGAGGTGCTGGTCGAGCTCACGCCCTACGACCTGACCAAGGGCCGGATCACTTACCGTTTCAAGTGAGGCGGCGGCCGGGATGCGGCTCGTCCTCGCTTCAGCCTCGCCGCGGCGGCTCGACCTGCTGAAGCGGATCGGCGTCGTCCCCGACGCGGTTAGCCCCCCCGAGATCGACGAGACCCCGCACAAGGGCGAGCTTCCGGTCCGCTACGCCTGCCGGATGGCTGCCGAGAAGGCTGCCGCCGTCGCCGCGCCCGGCACCCTGACTCTGGCGGCCGACACGGTTGTCGCTGCCGGGCGACGCATTCTACCGAAAGCGGAGAGCGAGGCTCAGGCGCGCGCCGCCCTCGCCCTGCTTTCGGGGCGCCGCCACCGAGTCCATTCGGCCGTGACGTTGGTGGATGCGGCGGGCGAGCCTCGCCACCGCCTCGCCACCTCGATCGTCGCCTTCAAGCGCCTCTCGGACGAGGAGATCCACGCCTATGTCGCCAGCGGCGAATGGCAGGGCAAGGCGGGCGGCTATGCGATCCAGGGCCGTGCCGAAGCGCTGGTGCGCTGGGTCTCCGGCTCCTGGTCCGGTATCGTCGGCCTGCCGTTGTTCGAGACCCGCGCCCTGCTGCGCGCCGCCGGCTTTCCCCTTGGCTGATTGGCTCTACGAAGAGGGGATCGGCGAGAATCGCGCCATCCTCGTGGAAGGCGGCGAGATCATCGAAGCCTACATCGAGCTCCCCTTGGGCTGCCGGGCAGGAGCGGTGCTGCCCGCGCGCCTGGCCAAAGTCCTGGTCCCAGATCGGCGCGCGATGGTCGCCCTCGAGAGCGGCGATGAGGCGATCGTCGAGCCGATCCCGCCGGATCTCACTGAAGGCGCCGCTTTCAACGCCGAGGTGATCCGCGAAGCCATACCCGAACCGGGCCGGCCGAAGCTCGCGAAGGTGCGGGCGACCGATGCCCCGCCCCGGCCGGGTCCGACCCTGCGCGAGCGGATCCCCGCCGCCCTCGCACAGGGGCGCCACGGCCCGGACCGCTTCGAGGAGGTCGGCTGGTCCGAGCTGCTCGACGAGGCGGGGCGCGGCGAGGTGCCGTTCCGGGGCGGCTCGCTTCGGATGAGCCTGGCGCCCGCAATGACGCTGTTCGACGTGGACGGCAGCCTGCCCGCGGCGGAGCTCGCCCGCGCAGGCGCGGGGGCCGCGGCCCGCGCCATTCGCCGGTTCGGCATCGGGGGGTCGATCGGCATCGACCTGCCGACGCTCGCCGAACGCTCGGAGCGGCAGGCGGCAGCCGCCGCTCTGGACTCGATCCTGCCCCAGCCGTTCGAGCGCACGGCCGTCAACGGCTTCGGCTTCCTCCAGGTGGTCAGGCGCCGTGAGCGGCCGTCCATTGCGGAGATCGTCCAGGGCGATCCGGCCGGCGCGGCCGCCCGCGCCCTGCTCCGCCGCGCGCAGCGGGCCGTCGGCGCGGTCACCGTCCGCGCCGCGCCGGCGGTGGTTGCACGGCTGCAGGCGGAGGAGGAATGGCTCGCCACGCTGGAGCGCCAGATGGGCGGACCGGTTGCCTTGCAGGCGCAGCCGGGCCTCGCCATATCCGCCGGGCATGTCCACCACGGTCTCCCACAAAGCTGACAGGTGCCCGCTGTGCGGCGCCGCCGCCGTCGCTCAGCACCGGCCCTTTTGCAGCCGCGGCTGCCGCGACCGCGACCTGCTCAACTGGCTCGGCGACGCCTATCGCGTGCCCGGCCCGCCGGCCGCGCCAGACGACTTCGCCGGCTCCGAGGACGGGCTGGACAGGCAGCGTTAAGCGCCTCTATAGGCGCGGCTTCCGCCCGCAGGCGACGATGCCCAGGTAGCTCAGTTGGTAGAGCACGTGACTGAAAATCACGGTGTCGGTGGTTCGATTCCGCCCCTGGGCACCATCCCCCTCATCTAGCGCCACCCCAGCAGCTCAGACGCCGTCATAACAGCTGGCGCCATTCACTGTCTGTCACCTTCAGGTCAGGGGCAGAAGAAGTTCTAAACCTCCTTGTTGTCTCCACGAGCGAGCGGCGAGATCTGCTTGTGTTTCGTCGGAGTAGGGCTACGCTTTCGACTCGACGTGGAGAGGGGATAATAATCATGAGCAGCGATCGCGATTTCCAGTTCGTTCCACTTTTCAACAACGAGCCAGAGGCCGCCGAACATGTAAGGGTCACCCGGGAACTGGCTCGGGCCGATCCGCTCGGCCCGCTGTCGCCGCTCAGAGGGCTATGGAAGGGCACCGGCTTCAACACCATTTGGAGGCCGCTGCACGACCCCAACAATCCCAATCAAGGGCATTTCTTGGAGCTTAACCTCACGGAAGAAACGCTCGAGTTCACCGAGATCGCCGGGGACATTCCGAACCGGGGCCTGCTTCAGGAAGATCTCTTCATGAACGGGCTGCATTACATGCAGCTCGTGAGCGACAATCACGGCAACGGCCTTCATCTCGAGCCTGGCGTCTGGCTGATCGTTCCCCCGACGTCCAACCCCCGGGAACCGCAGACAGTCGTTCGGATGGGGTCCATTCCGCATGGGACGACGATCCTTGCTCAAGGCCTCGTTTCCGCAGAGCCGCGGGCTCCGATCTTTCAGGACATCAACATCAAGCCGTTCCCGATCGGCCGCCCCGATCAGCCCATCGACTTTCCGGAAGCGGACCTCTCCATCCCGACTCAGTTCCGTTCGCAGCCACCGCTCATCGACGGCATCACCCAGGCAATGGTGGATGCGCCCAATTCCGTTCTGCAGAACGCCATCTCAGGCCAGAACATCACTCGGACGACAAACCTCATCACCACGACGGGCCAGACGCCTGTGATCGGCGGCGGCACGGCGAACACGGCGTTCCTGCAGGGAGACACTGCGCCCAACGCCGTGGCCGCGCGGATGGATGCGATCTTCTGGATCGAGGAGGTCGAAGAGGACGGGGCCGCCGTGCTTCAGCTTCAGTATACGCAAACGGTGATGCTCGATTTCGCCGGCCTCAGCTGGCCGCACGTCTCCGTGGCCACCCTGCGGCAAGTTCCTCCTTCCACCTAGACGACAGGGCCGCCGGGGGGGGGCTTATTTTCTCAGGTGAGTCGCAACACGGCGCCAAGCCGCCGCTTGACTTCCTCCTCACCCAGCACGTCGGCGACCATGTGCAGGCCGGGGCTGCGGGTCGTGCCGGTGAGGAGCACGCGAACGACCTGCGAGGCTTCGCGGATCGACCCGACATAGCCGTCCGGGTCCTTCTTGAACGCGCCCACGCTCGGGGCGAAGCCGGTCGCCAGCGCGGCGGCGCGGATCTGCTCGAACCATCCGTCCGACGTCTTGTCGTCGCGATAATCGGCAAGCACCTTGCCGCTAAGCCGCCGAACCGCCTCCGGATCCAGGCCGCCGAAGCGCTCGTCCGACGGGTCCGTGACCGGCTCGAACAGCGAATCGAAGAAATAGCCGTAGACCTGGCGGAAGTCGGACCATTTACGCAGGTCCTTGCGCGGATTGTCGACGCCGACCCGTTCTATGTCGAGCGCACGTCGCGCTAAGTCCCGTTGCGCGCTGATCAATGCGGCGATCTGCGGGTCGTAGAGCTCCGCCCACTCCATCACCGCCTCCATCACGTCGGGGCTGGGCATGGCCGCGACGACGTCGGCGGCGATGTCCTCGAGCTTGGCGAGGTCGACCAGCGGTCCCGCGATGCCGCATTCCTCGAGCCGCAGCGGAGCCTCCAGCGCTTCCGGGATCGGCAGGTTCGAAAGCCGGCCGTTGGCCAGGCCTCGCAGCAGATAGAGCACCGCGTCGGGCGGGTAGCCGGCGGCGATATAATATTCGATCGAGGCTTCGCTGTCCTTGCGCTTGGAGAGCTTGCGGCGGGTCGAGCCCTCCTGCTTCATCAGCGGCGCGACATGGGCGTAGGGGATCGGCTCGAACCCGGCGGCCTCGAACAGCTGGAGGTGGACCGGCACCGACGGGATCCACTCCTCGCCGCGGATGACGAGCGTCACGCGCATCAGATGGTCGTCGACCAGATGGCCGAAATGGTAAGTCGGCAGCCGCGGCGAGACCGCCGAGCTCTTCAGGATGACGATGTCGTTGTGGTTGTCGTCCTGCGTCAGGGTGCCGCGGATCAGGTCGTCGTAGCCGACTCGGCGGCCGATCTTCCCCGGCGAACGGAAGCGGACCACATAAGGATCGCCCGCCGCCAGCCGCTCGCGCACCTGGTCGTCGGACGCGTCGCGCCAGATCGCCCAGCGGCCGTAATAGCCGGGCATCACCCGGGCCGCCGACTGCTCCTTCGTCAGCGCCGCCAGCTCCTCCCTGGTGGCGAAGCACAGATAGGCCTTGCCCTGGCGCAGGAACTCGCGCGCGTAGGTCATGTAGATGTCGGCGCGCTGCGACTGCGTGTAGGGACCGTAATCGCCGCGGCTGCCGCCCTCGTCGGCAAGCAGTCCGCTCCACCTCAGCCCGCGCTCGAATACGTCGGCGGCGCCGGCGACCTCGCGCTCCTGATCGGTATCCTCGATGCGGATGACGTAGACGCCGCCCGTCTGGCCGGCGATGGCCTTGTCGATCAGCGCGACGAAGATGCCCCCCAAATGCATTGCCCCAGTGGGGCTCGGACAGAACCGCGTCACCTGTGCGCCGGCCGGAAGCGAGCGCGGCGGAAACCGCCGCTCCCAATGCTCCGGCTCCGGCAGGTCGGCCGCAAACAGCGCGTCGATCTCGTCACGATCAAGCATGGGGACTCCGGTAGGTGTCATTGGAGGCGAGCGGTGCGTGCGCCCCATTCGCACGGCCGGCGCTACCGCTCAACCGCGGGAGACTGTCGGCAGCCCGAGCGTTGGCGAGACAGGTGAGGAGGCGCCGATGTTCGTCGCGGTCTATTGGTGGCGGGTGCACCCCGGCAAGGAGGAGCAATTCCGCCACGCCTGGCGGCGCGGCACCGAGCACATCACCCGCATCTACGGCAGCTACGGCTCACGCCTCCATCGGGAGCGGGACGGGCGCTTCGTGGCTTATGCGGAATGGCCGGACGAGGCGGCGTGGCAAAAGGCGTTCGACGCCAAGATGGCCTATGACGATGCTGCCACTCGCGCCGCCTTCGTCGATGCGATCGCCGAGACGCCGCCCGGGAACCGGCCCGCCTTCACGATGACCGTGACCGACGATCTGCTGGCGTTGCGGGCGCCGGCGCCTCAATAATCGCGCGAATAGCGCAGGTTGACGTTGGTGCCGCTCTGCGAGCCGAATTGCGAGAGCAGGCTGAGCGCGCGCGACAGCGATACTTCGAGCTGGGTCGCGGTGAAGCCGCGGGCGTCCGTGACGATCTCGATGTAGATGTCGTCGGACAGGTACATGCCGGCCGCGATCGCGGTCCCGCGGCCGGTGGTCTGATCGGCCCCGAGGATGCGGATCCGGTTGAGCCCGGTCGCAGAACGGAGGCGGCCCATCGGGTTCAGCCCCCCGCCGCCGCCGCCGCGAAGCGTGTTGAGCGAGGCGGCCAGCTGAACCGCCTGAAGCGCGGAGATCTCGGTCACGGAGCTTCCGAAGAGGATCCGTGAGACCACCTCGTCCTGCGGGAGGTTGGGCGAGGAGGTGAAGGCGATCTGCGGGTTGGTGGAGCTGCCGGTGACGACGATCGCCACCTGCACGCCCTCGATATCGCTGACGGCTTCGAGGTCGATGCGCGGGTTCGGCGGCCGCGCGCCCGTGAACTGGACGTGGCCGCGCCGGACTTCGAAGCGGCGGCCGGCGAGGCTCAGCTCGCCGCGGATGAGCTCGAGCTCGCCGACGATGCGCGGCGTTGCCGTCGTTCCCTCCACCCGAAGGTCCGTCGACCATTCCGATTCTAGGCCCATGCCGGCGACGTAGACGCGATTGTCGGCGCGAAGCCTGAGATCGAGCTGCCAAATGCTCGGCATCCCGCCCTCTTCCTCGGCAACCTGGTCCGGCGGCGGAATCGGCTCCCCGCGGCGGCGGACGCCGGCGAGCTGCCGCACCTCGGTCGCCGCCTGGCGGACGATCTGGTAGCGCACCTCGCCGAGCGCCAGGTCGGCGCGGATGAGGCCGCCGCTTGGGCCGTTGGTGATGGCCATGTCGCCGGTGACGGTGGCGCCGAGATCGTCGCCGCGCGCGAGCTGCGCATTCTGGAACTGAAGGTTGAGGTCGATCGGGAATCCGGCCGCCGAGGCGAGGCCGATCCGGCCGCTGCCGGTGACGGTGCCGTCGCCGGCGCGGCCGCTGAGCTGGACGATCTCGAGGTGCGACGCGTCGAACCGCCCTGACACGGCGAGGTTGTTGATCCGCGTCCCATATTGTTCGTTGATGTAAGTGAGGTTGTTCGCGCGCAGGATGCCGGCGAATTGCGGCGTCTGCACCCGCCCGCTGAAGTC
>DASZEO010000141.1:0-2265 GCA_035940755.1 Allosphingosinicella sp.
CCGCTCGGCCAGCGAGGCGACGCTGGCGGCGCGCGCCGGCCGGCCGCTCGAAGCCCTGGAGCGCGACGCGATCGAGCAGGCGCTCGCGCACAGCGGAGGCAATATCGCGCGCGCCGCCGCCCGGCTCGGCCTAAGCCGCCCGGCTTTCTACCGGCGGATGGCACGCCATGGCCTCTAGCGCGGCGGCGCGGCGCTTCTCCCCGCCTGCCGCTTTTCGCTCGCTCCTCGCCGGCGGCCTCGGCTTCGCCTGCCTCCAGCTCCTCACCCTCACCGACTATTATGCGACCGCCGCAGCGCTCGGCGGACTTGCGCTCCTCGCCGCCTGGGACGGCGCGAGGTTCGAGGAGACGGCGCCGGTGCGCGACGCGGGCGAGAGCGGGCGGCGGCGGCGCCTGGCCGAAGAGACCCAGCGCGCTGCGGCGCTGCTCGACGCGGTGACGGTCGCGCTGCTCGCAATCACCGACGAGGGCCGAATCCGCTTCGCCAATCGCGCCGCGCGGCAGCTCGCCGGAACCTTGCCGGGGAGCCTTGCGGACATCGCGGTCCTCGGCCCGGCGACGGCGGCGGAGATCCTGGCCCTGCCGCTCGGCGCCCGCCGCATCCTGACGCTCGCCGACGGCCGACCGGTGCTGGTCTGGACCGTCGGCCTCGCGGTGCCCGGCGAGCCGCCGCAGAGGCTGGTGTCGCTCCAGGCGGTGGTCGGCGAACTGGACGCGGTGCAGCTGCGCGCCTGGCAGGACATGGCCCGAGTGCTCGCGCACGAGATCATGAACTCGCTGACGCCGATCGCCTCGCTCGCCGAAAGCGCCGCCGCCCTGGTGGAGTCCGGCGGATCGCCGCCCTGCGTAGTGTCGCGCGCCGTTGTCGCGATCGCCCGGCGAAGCGCCCATCTGATCGATTTCGTCGAACGCTACCGCGAAGTCGCCGATCTTCCCGAGCCGCGCTTGCGCCCGATCGCCGCGGCGGCGCTCGTCGCCGACATCGAGGCGGTCCTCGAACAGGACCTTGCCGCGCGCGGGATCGCGTTCGAGCGCCTGATCGAGCCGCCGGATCTCAGTTTCGTCGGCGACCCGGAGCTGCTCTCGCAGGCGCTTCTCAACCTGCTCCGCAACGCGGCCGAAGCCGTCGCCTCGGTGAACGCCCCCGCTATCGCCTTATCCTGTGAAGCAAGCGGCTCGGAGACCGTCTGGGCGGTGGTCGACAACGGTGCCGGAATTCCCCCCGAGCGGCTTCAGGAGATTTTCGTCCCCTTCTTCACGACGAAGCCGGACGGCACCGGCATCGGCCTCACGCTCGCCCGGCAGATCTCACTGGCCCATGGCGGCCGCATCGAAGCCGTAAACACCCAGCAAGGCGGGCTGGCTGTGAGAATGATCATCCCGGCCCAGAGCCTGGATTAGGGAGACTGCGAATGATCCCCACCATCACCGCGTTCGAAAGCTCGCCCGACCGGGGGAGGGGCCTGGCGCGGGACATGCCGGTTCGCTGGGCGCTCGAAGAGGTAGGGCAGGCCTATGAGGTGCGGCTCGTCTCGTTCGCCGAGATGAAGGCGCCGGCGCATCGTGCGCTTCAGCCGTTCGGGCAGATCCCGACCTATGAGGAAGGGGAGCTCGCCTTGTTCGAATCCGGGGCGATCGTGCTGCATATCGCCGAGCGCCATGGCGGGCTGCTGCCCGACGAGCCCGATGTGCGGGCGCGGGCGATCAGCTGGATGTTCGCCGCACTTGCAACGGTCCAGCCGCCGATCGTCGAGCGCGAAGGGGCGATATTGCTGGAGCGCGACAGGGCCTGGCACGAGGAGCGGCTGCCGATCCTCGAGGACCGGATCCGCGTGCGGCTCAGCGACCTTTCGAGCCGGCTCGGCGATGCGGACTGGCTCGAGGGCGCCTTCAGCGCGGCGGACCTGCTGATGGTGACGGTGCTTCGCCGGCTGGTAAGCTCCGGCCTGCTCGACGAATATCCGAACCTTGCCGCCTTTGTCGCCCGAGGCGAGGCCCGGCCGGCCTTCAGGCGCGCTTTCGCGGATCAACTGGCGATTTTCACGGCCTCGTCAGGCTAGCGCTAGCCGCTCAGCCGCCGGAGGCGAGCTCCTCCAGGAGCGCGCGGACATTCTTTCCCGAAAACGGCTTTTCGAGGACCGGGCGGCCGCAGCGCTTGAGGAAGCGGGCGGCGGCATCGCCGAGCGTGTCGCCGGTGACGAAGGCGATGCGCTTGGTGAGATGCGGCTTTTCTTGCTCCAGCCATTCGTAAAGCGCGGGCCCGTCG
>DASZEO010000142.1:0-5172 GCA_035940755.1 Allosphingosinicella sp.
CCACCTGCTCGTCGAGGAGAGCATGGACTGGTTCGAGCAATGCTATGGCGCGGACGTGAAGGACTGGCGCTACGCCCCTTTAGTAAAGAGCCAAGCGGGGATGCCGCCGACGCTCGTCGTCACCGCCAGCCTCGATCCGATTCGGGACCAGGGCCGTGCCTACGCTGCCACCTGCATCGAAGCCGGCGTGCCGACCGTCTTCCGGGAGGCGAAGGGCAACATCCACGGCTTCATCAACCTCAGGCGCGCCATCCCCTCCTCGGCCGAGGATATTTGCGGCTGCGTCGCGGCGCTGAAGCTGATGCTGGCGGAGGCGTCGCGATGAACGATGCCGGCTACCGCCCCGGGGTCGGCGTCATGCTGATCAACGAGGCCCGTCACGTGTGGGTCGGGCAGCGGCTCGATTCGACGCTGGAGGCCTGGCAGATGCCGCAGGGCGGGCTCGATCCCGGCGAAGCGCCGCTCGAAGGCGCGCTTCGCGAGCTCGAGGAGGAGACCGGCATTCGGCGCGACCTAGTCGAGGTGCTGGCACAGGCCCCGCGCGAGCTCACCTACGACCTGCCCGAGGACCTGATCGGCAAGATCTGGAAGAAGCCGTGGCGCGGGCAGCGCCAGACCTGGTTCCTCGTCCGCTTCCTCGGCACCGACGCGGACGTGAACATCGCCACCGCCGATGCCGAATTCCGCGCCTGGAAATGGGCGGAGCCGAGCGCGCTGCCGGCGCTCATCGTGCCGTTCAAGAAGAAGCTGTACGAAGAGGTCGTCGACGCGTTCCGCGACTGGCTCTGAACCCCGCTCAGGCGGAGTGGCAATGGCCCGGAGGCTCGGCTAGAGCGGTCGGGCATGGGGGAATTGTCGACGATCGAAGCGGCGGCGGTGGAGCGGTGCGGCGGGTCACCGATGCTCGACCAGGTGGTCGCGTGGGCGTCCGTCAACAGCGGCTCGCGCAACCTTGCCGGTCTCGACGCGGTCGCGCGGCTGCTCGCCGAGGCCTTCTCCGTGCTGCCGGGCCGGCTGGACCTGGAGGAAGCCGCGCCCGTCGAGGCGATGACGGCGGACGGCTCGACCTCCCCGGTATCACACGGCGCCAACCTCCATCTCACGGTGCGCCCACAAGCGCCGGTGCAGCTGCTCTTCACGGGACACATGGACACCGTGTTCGGCGCCGAGCATCCGTTCCAGAAGGTGTTCTGGCGCGAGCCCGAAAAGGTGCTCGGCGGGCCCGGCGTCGCCGACATGAAGAGCGGGCTGGCGATCATGCTGGCGGCACTCGAGGCCGTCGAAGCGTCGCCGGTCGCCGAACGCATCGGATATGAGGTGGTGATCAACAGCGACGAGGAAGTCGGCTCGCCGGGATCGGCAGCGCTGATCGCCGCGGCCGCTCGGGACAAGTGGGCTGCCCTCACCTACGAACCTTCGGCGCTCCCGGACGGCACGCTGGCGGGCGCCCGCCCCGGCAGCGGCAATTTCAGCCTGTTCGTGCGCGGCCGAAGCGCCCATGCGGGGCGCAACCCCGAGGAAGGCCGCAACGCGCTGCTCGCCGCCGCCGACCTCGCCCTTCGGCTCGAGGCGGCGCGGGCGCCGGGGCTCAAGGTCAATCCCGCGCGGATCGACGGCGGCGGCCCGAACAACGTCGTTCCCGACCACGCCGTGCTGCGCGTGAACCTGCGGCCCGTTTCGCCGGCCGAGCAGTCGCGCGCCCAGGCGGTGCTGGAGGAGGCCGTCGCCGCCGTCGCCGCCGAGCGCGACGTGCGCATCGCCATCCACGGCGGCTGGGGACGGCCGCCCAAGCCGCTCGATGCCGCAGCGGAGAAGCTGTTCGCGCTGGTGCGCCGCTGCGGCGCGGACCTCGGGCAGGACATAGGCTGGCGCGACAGCGGCGGCGTGTGCGACGGCAACAACATCGCCGCCTGCGGCGTCCCCGTGGTCGACACGATGGGCGCGCGCGGCGGCGCCATCCACTCCGACGAAGAATATCTGATCGTCGAAAGCCTGGCCGAACGCGCCCGCCTTTCGGCGCTCACCATCCTTCGCCTCGCCGCGGGAGAAAAGCTGTGAGCTTCCGCGTCCGGCCGGCCCGAAACGAGGATTTCGACGCCATTTACGAGATGGCCAAGCTGACCGGCGGCGGGTTCACCAACCTGCCGCCGGACCGCGGCGCCTTGGTCGCGAAGCTCACCCGCTCCGAAGCCGGGTTCGCGCGCGACGATGAGGAGCCGGAAGGGGATTTGTTCTTCTTCGTCCTTGAAAATACCGAGACCGGCCAGATCCGCGGCACCTGCCAGATCTTCAGCCGGGTCGGCACGCAGCAGCCTTTCTACAGCTACCGGATCAGCACGCTGACCCAGACGTCGCGCGAACTCGGCCGGACGTTCAAGGCGGAGATGCTGACGCTTTGCACCGACTTCGAAGGCTGCTCCGAGGTCGGCGGCCTGTTCCTCCATCCCGGCGAGCGGGCCGGCGGCCTGGGCATGCTGCTCGCGCGCAGCCGCTACCTGTTCATCCGTCTCCACCGGCAGCGCTTCGCAGACAAGGTCCTCGCGGAGCTTCGCGGAGTCATCGACGAAGCCGGCGGGTCCCCCTTTTGGGACGCGATCGCCGGGCGCTTCTTCGGCATCAGCTTTCGCGAAGCCGACGAGTTCAACGCCGCCCACGGCACACAGTTCATCGCCGACCTGATGCCCAAGACGCCGATCTACATCGCCATGCTGCCGGACAGCGCGCGCGCCGTGCTCGGCCAGCCGCACCCTTCCGGCCGCGCGGCGATGAAGATGCTCGAGCAGGAGGGCTTCAACGCCGACGGCTATGTCGACATCTTCGACGGCGGCCCGACCCTGTGCTGCGTCACCGACAAGGTCCGGACGGTCCGCGAAGCGCGCGAATACACGCTGACGGGCGTCGAAGCGGATGACGGCGGCACCCGGATGCTGCTCGGGGCGGGACGCCTCAAGGATTTCGCCGCCTGCTACGGACGCCTGTTCCTTCGCGCCGACGGCAGCGTCGCGCTCGACTCCGCAAGCGCCGAGGCGCTCGGCCTCGCCGAGGGCGACTCGTTCCTGGCCATGGGCCGCTGAACGTGGCGCTGGTGGAGATCAACTTCGACGGCATCGTCGGCCCGAGCCACAATTATTCGGGCCTGAGCCTCGGCAACATTGCCTCGACGACCAACAAGGGGATGGTCGCCTACCCGCGCGCGGCGGCGCTGCAGGGCGTCGAGAAGATGCGCCACAATCTGCGGCTCGGCCTCGCCCAAGGCATCCTCCTGCCCCACCGCCGCCCGAACCGGTCCTGGCTGGAAGCGCTCGGCACCAGGCCGGAGGAAGTGCCGGACTCGCTGCGTCCTGCCGCTTTTTCGGCTTCAGCCATGTGGGCCGCGAATGCCGCCACGGTCTCCCCGGCGCCGGACACAGCCGACGGCCGCTGCCACGTCACGCTCGCGAACCTCAGGACCATGGCGCATCGAAGCCACGAATGGCCGGCGACGCTGGCGCAGCTTCGGCTGGCCTTCGCCGATGAGGCGCATTTCGCCGTGCACGAGCCGGTGCCGCCGGCGTTCGGCGACGAGGGCGCGGCCAATCACATGCGGCTCGGTGCCGCGCATCAGGACCAGGGCGTCGAGGTGTTCGTCTACGGCGTGCGCGGCGGCGCGTTTCCGGCGCGCCAGCATATCGAGGCTTCGCGCGGTGTGGCCCGGCTCAACCGGCTCGATCCAGAGCGGACTTTGTTCGTCGCCCAGTCCGAAGCGGCGATCGCCGCCGGCGCCTTCCACAACGACGTCGTCGCGGTGGCGAACGAGAACGTGCTGTTCGCGCATGAGCAGGCGTTCGAGGACCGTCCCGGCTTCTACGTGGCGCTTCGGCGGCTGCTGCCCGAGCTGGAGGTGGTCGAGGTGCCGGCGAGCGTCGTCAGCCTCGAGGACGCGATAAAATCCTACCTGTTCAACGCGCAGCTCGTGACGTTGCCCGAAGGCGGCATGGCGCTGATCCTGCCCGAGGAAGCGCGCGAGACGCCGAGCGTCTGGGCGTGGCTGGAGCAGATGGTAGCGGGCAACGGCGCGATCCGGCGCTTGTGCGTGGTCGACGTGCGCCAGTCCATGGCCAATGGCGGCGGCCCCGCCTGCCTCAGGTTGCGGGTCGTCGCCGATCCCGCCACCGTCGATCCGCGGTTCATGGTCGACGAGGCGAAGCTCGACCGAATCGCAGGATGCATCGCCGAGGCCTGGCCTGAGCAGATCGCGCCGCCCGACCTTCGCGAGCCGGCGCTGTGGGACCGGATCGAAACGGCTCGCCGGTCACTCTACACGCTGCTCGACCTGGCGGAGCTGCCCTGAGGAACCGCGCTTCGGCGGCATCCGTTCTGCGGGCGAAAGGAGACGCGCCATGCCCGCCAAGTCAGGAGCGCAACAAAAGGCCGCCGGCGCCGCCTTGTCCGCCAAGCGCGGCGACACGGCCAAGAGCAAGCTCAAAGGCCCGTCCAAGCAGATGGCCGAATCGATGAGCGAAAAGGAGCTCGAGAAAATGGCCTCCACCAAGCGCAAGGGCAAACCCGAGCACGCAGGCAAGAAGAGCTAGTCGGCCGCTGCGCGCTTGACCTCGGCGCCCGGCTGCTTGCGGTCGGCGCCGGCGGGCGTGTTGTGGACCGGCGCCAGGCGCTGCGGCGCCAGCGCCGCGACCTGCTCCCCGCCGTTCAGGCGGACGACCACGTCGTCGACGTGGAGCCCGCCGCGCTCGACCAGCAGGTTCTGGAAATTGCGGTCGTCCTCCCGCGTCGTCGCCGGAATGTCGCCCTCGCGCCGGAAGCGGCGGCGAACGTAGGTCGCCAGCTCGCCGGTGGTGACGATGCGGTCGCCGTCGTCGTCCGCGTCGCCGGTCAGCCCCGCCCGCAGGAAGTAGGAGAGGAAGCCGCCGGCCTTGAAGCGGCTCGCCACCAGGCTGGTCAGATCCTCTTCCGAGCTGAACAGGCCCATGACGTTGGGCCGGTCGACGAGGTTGCGAAACCCACCGGCGAAGCAGGCGTCGATCACCACCATGGAAAGGCGGCTGCGCACCTGGTGGAAAAGCGGCGCGAGCTCGGCATCGGTCATCGCGGCGTCGTAAAGCTCGATCGTCTCGCTTCGTCCGTCCAGCTCCTGCGCGCTGGGCCGCACGTCGATCTGGTCGCCGTGGCCGGAGA
>DASZEO010000143.1:0-4053 GCA_035940755.1 Allosphingosinicella sp.
GCCGGGCTCGATGGTGAGCTGGTAAAGCGAAAGGTGGCCGGTCCCGAACGAGATCGCCTGGCGAAGCTCGGCTTCCCATTGCGCCGCCGACTGGCCCGGAACCGCGTAGATGAGGTCGAAGCTGACCCGGCCGAAAGCCGACTGGGCGGTGCCGAGCGCCATGAGGCCTTCGGCGGCGTCATGCGCCCGGCCGAGAAAGCCCAAGCGACTGTCATCGAGCGACTGCAGGCCCAGCGAGACGCGGTTGACGCCCGCGCTCGCGAGATCGGCGAATCGCGCCGCCTCCACCGACGAAGGGTTGGCCTCGAGCGTGATTTCGATATCCGGAGCGAATGACCAGTGGTCCGAGGCGGCTTCGATGATCGCAGCCACCGTCGCGGGCGGCATCAGCGAAGGCGTGCCGCCGCCGAAGAAGATCGAGCCCAGCCGCCGCCCCGGTGTTTGCCGCGCTTCGTAGGCGAGGTCCGCGAGCAGGGCCTCCCGCCACACCTCCTGGTCGACCGACGCCCGAACGTGACTGTTGAAGTCGCAATAGGGGCATTTGGAGATGCAGAAGGGCCAGTGGACGTATAGGGCGAGAGGCTCCGCGCGCACCAGAGACGCGTGAGCGTTCACAGGAGGGCGGCGACGAGCTTGCGGAAGGCATCGGCACGGTGGCTGATGCGGTGCTTATCGGCCGGGTCCATTTCTCCGAACGTCTGCTGACCCCCGGCGGGGACGAACATCGGGTCGTAGCCGAAGCCCTTGTCGCCGCGCGGCGGCCAGACGAGCGTTCCGTCGACGCGTCCTTCGAACCACTCGGCGTGGCCGTCGGGCCAGCACAGCGCCAGCGCGCAGACGAAATGGGCGTTGCGGCTCGCGTCGGGGCCGAGCGCCTCCAGCTCCTGCTGCACGCGGCGCATGGCGAGGTTGAAGTCGCGCGCGCCGGTGACTTCGCCCGGTCCCGCTTCGGGGGACACGTGCGGATCGGCGAGCGCCCAGCGGGCCGAGAAGATGCCCGGGCGGTCGCCCAGCGCCTCGACGCACAGGCCGCTGTCGTCGGCGAGCGCCGGCAGCCCCGAGAGGTCCGCAGCGGCCCGGGCCTTGAGGTCGGCATTCTCGATAAAGCTCACCCCGATCTCGTCGGGCTCCGGAAGCTCCAGCTCGGCCGCGGAGACCGAGTCGATCCCGTATGGCCCGAGAAGTTCGGCAATTTCGCGCACTTTGCCTTCATTGTGGCTGGCGACGACGAGGCGGCCGGGACCGAGCTTCCTCACCTTCCGGTCGCCCTGTCCTGAGCGGCGAAGATCTCGGCGCAGCCGATCCGCGCGAGCCTCAGCAGCCGGAGCAGCTCTTCCTCGTCGAAGCAGCCGCCCTCGGCGGTGATCTGCGCCTCGACGAGGCGGCCGTCGTCGGTGACCACGAAATTTCCGTCGCAGCCGGCCGAGCTGTCCTCGGCATAATCGAGGTCCAGCACCGGCGCGCCGCCGTGGATTCCGCAGCTCACCGCCGCCACCTTCTGGCGGATCGGATCGCGCTCGATCTGCTTGTGGGCGATGAGGCGGTCGACCGCGAGGCGAAGCGCCACCCAGGCGCCGGAGATTGCCGCCGTGCGGGTGCCGCCGTCGGCCTGGATGACATCGCAGTCGAGCGTCACCTGGCGCTCGCCCAGCGCATCCATATCCACGACGGCTCGAAGCGAGCGGCCGATCAGCCGCTGGATCTCCTGGGTTCGGCCCGACTGCTTGCCGCCCGCCGCCTCGCGCCTGCCGCGGGTATGGGTGGCGCGCGGGAGCATCCCGTACTCCGCCGTGACCCAGCCGCGGCCCTTGCCTCGAAGCCAGGAGGGCAGGTTGGTCTCGATCGAGGCGGTGCACAGCACCCTGGTGTCGCCGAAGCTCACCAGGCAGCTTCCCTCAGCGTGGCGGGTGAAGCCCGGCTCCATGACGATGGCGCGCATCTCATCGGGGGCGCGTCCGGACGGGCGCATGGGATCCTTCCTCAGCAGTGAAGCGGGCGCTTTAGACAGCGGCCGTTCAGCGGTCCAGCCGCAAGGGACGGGAGGAGGAGAGCGAGCGATGCGTCGACCACTGGGACTGGCTTTGGCTCTGGCGCTCGCCGGCTGTGCGACGGTGCAGGAGGATGCGGCGGCGCGCGGCGCGATGAGCGTCTCCTACGAGACCGGCCCGTGCTTCGGCGCCTGCCCGGTCTATCGCGTGACGGTGAACTCCGACGGCAGCGGCATGTTCGAGGGGCGGCGGTTCACGGCGGTGGAAGGGCAGCGCGCCTTCCGCATCTCGCGCCAGCAGTTCGATGCGCTGGTGGCGCATCTCGACCCGGTGCGGCCGGCCCAGGGCAGCGTCCGCTACGCCGGCGAGGCTTGCGAGCGCGTCGCGACCGATTTGCCCTCGGCCGAGGTGACGTGGCGGATGCTCGGCGACGGCCAGCAGCAGCTCTATTTCTATTATGGCTGCGACATGGAAAAGAACCGCGCCATCGCCGAGCGGCTGGACGCGGTGCCGCGGCTGCTCGGAATCGAGGATTTCCTCCGGCCGGGCGAATAGCCGACGCCATTGAGCGGCCCGCCGCGCCCGCCTACATCGGCGCCATGGCGAGCAGCATCGGCGAGATGAGCGACCGCGCGCGCGACGTGTTCCGGCTGGTGGTCGAAGCCTATCTCGATTCCGGCCATCCCGTCGGCTCGCGCACCATCTCGCGCACCTCCGCATTGAACCTGTCGCCGGCCTCGATCCGCAACGTCATGCAGGACCTCGAAGAGGCGGGGCTGCTGGCCGCCCCGCACACCTCTGCCGGACGGATCCCGACCGAAAGCGGGCTTCGCCTGTTCGTCGACGCAATCATGCAGGTGGCCGAGCCGCGCGCAGAGGACCGCGCGGCGATCGAAGCGCTGATCGACCGCGGCGGGCCGATCGAGGAGGCGATCAGCAACGCCACCGCGGCGCTTTCGGGGCTTTCGGCCTGTGCCGGCATCGTGCTGGTGCCCAAGGAGGAGCCGGTGCTGAAGCAGCTCGGCTTCGTGCCTTTGTCGGCGCGCCAGGCCTTGGCGGTGGTGGTCGGGAGCGGCGGCAGCGTCGAGAATCGCGTGGTGGACCTGCCGGCGGGCGTTACTCCGTCGATGCTGAATGAGGTCGGCAATTACGTCAGCGCCCGGTTGGGCGGACTTACGCTGCGAGAGGCCCAGGCGCGGCTCGACGGCGAGATCAAGGCGGGCCGAGCGGCGCTCGACCGGGCCGCGCAGGAGCTGGTCGCGCGCGGCCTGGCGCTCTGGTCGGAGGACGGCACGCGCCGCCCGGTGCTGATCGTGCGCGGGCAGGCCAATTTGATCGACGAGACCGCGGCGGCCGACCTGGACCGCGTGCGCCAGCTGCTCGACGAGCTCGAGGGCAAGGAGGAGATCGCCCGGCTGCTCGACCGCGCCCGGGCCGGCGCGGCGATGAAAATCTTCATCGGATCGGAAAATGAGTTGTTCGCGTTGTCGGGCTCGTCCGTTATCGCCGCCCCCTATCGCGGCCATGACGGCAAGGTCGTGGGCGTGGTCGGGGTGATCGGCCCGACCCGGTTGAACTATGCGCGGGTGGTTCCCATGGTGGATTTCACCGCGAAAGCCTTATCGAGATTATTGGCATGAACGACGAAGACACGAAGATCGACGATCCCGAGCAGGAGGCCTCCGGCGGCGGCGCGGAGGCGGCCGAGCCGGACCGGCTGGACGAGCTGGTCAAGGAGCTCGAGGAGGTGCGCCAGCACGTCCTTTACGCCCAGGCAGAGACCCAGAACGTGCGGCGGCGGCTCGAGCAGGAGAAGATCAACGCCGCCAATTACGCCGCGACCGCCTTCGCCCGTGACATGCTTAGCGTGAAGGACAATCTCGAGCGGGCGCTGGCCGCGATTCCCGACGATCTGCGCGAGGACGAGCGGATGAAGGCGCTCGTCACCGGCATCGAGGCGACCGGGCGCGAGCTGGAAAACGTGTTCCAGCGCCACGGCATCAGCCGGATCGCGGCGGTGGGCCAGAGGCTCGACCCGCACCTCCACCAGGCGATGATCGAGGTT
>DASZEO010000144.1:0-3839 GCA_035940755.1 Allosphingosinicella sp.
GCCGCCGGAGAGGCGGTCGTCGTCGATATGCTTGGCCTGGCCGCAATGGTCGCAGATCAGGAAGATGCAGTCGTGCAGGCAATCCGGATGGTCGTTGGCGACGTAGGCGTTGGCACTCTCGACGCGGCGGGCGAGGTTGGAACCGACGAACAGGTCCAGGATCCGGTAGACGCTGTTGGCCGCCACCCGCCGCCCCTGCTCCTGCGACACCTTCTCGGCAATGTCGTAGGCGGAAGCCGGGCGCTCGAAGCTAGCCAGCGCGTCGAACACGGCGGCGCGCATCGGCGTCCACTGCTCGCCCGAGCGCTCCATGGTGGTGCGCGCGGCGTCGGTGAGGCCCGTGCCGGAATGGCTGTGATGGACGTGGTCCATGGCGGAAGGATGTAGGCCTTTCGCGGGTGCCGGACAAGCCGCGCCCGCCGGTGAGGTCAGATCACCGCGCGGCGGTTGAGGTCGTGGCCCATCGCCAAGATCAGCACGCCGGCGACCGAATAGAGGGTGCTGGTGCCGCTATGCTCGAGCGTCAGCGCGCCACTCATCATGCCGAGGCCCAGGCTGCCGATCGCCGCCGGCAGCATGAAGCCGTGCTGGACGATGCCGCGGCCGAGGCCGACCACGCCGAGCACCAAAGCGAACATCATGCCGACTTCGTGGAAAATGGGGTCGAGCAGCAAGCCGCCCGCCGAGGCGAGCACCGCCACCAGGACCGCGCTGGCGATGCAATGGACGAGGCACAGGCCGGACAGGCCGATGGCCAGCCGGTCGAGGCTCCCGCTCCTGATCGCACCCAAGAACACGCGCGAATCCCTTCTCTCTCCCGCACCTATAGGCGCGCGACCGTGAAGTTACAACATATCATAGGAAAATTCGTTCCGTTGAGCAGCCGTTGGCAAGCGCGACCGGCTTCGCCATAGCGCCGCGATGCTGAATCGCCCCCCAGAGCCGCGGCCGCGGCCCCGCGCCGTCTCGGCGTGGCTGCTGGCGGTGGCGGCGCTGATCTTCCTCATGGTGGTGGTGGGCGGCATCACGCGGCTCACCGAATCGGGGCTGTCGATGGTGCGCTGGGAGCCGATCTCGGGCGCGATCCCGCCGCTCGACGAGGCGGACTGGCAGGCCGAGTTCGACCATTACCGCTCCACCCCGCAATATCAGCTCAACAATAGCGGCATGGATCTGGACGACTTCAAGACGATCTTCTTCTGGGAATATGTCCACCGGCTGCTGGGCCGGCTGATCGGCCTGGTGTTCGCGCTGCCGCTGCTGTGGTTCTGGTGGCGCCGCGCCGTTCCGCCCGGCTACGGCTGGAAGCTGGGCGGCATCCTTGCCCTCGGCGCCGTCCAGGGCGCGATCGGCTGGTGGATGGTCCGCTCGGGCCTGGTCGACGTGCCCGAGGTCAGCCATGTCCGCCTCGCGGTCCACCTGCTCACGGCGCTGCTGATCTTCGCCGCAACTTTATGGGTCGCGCTAGACCTGAGGGCGCTTGCCCGCGGCGCCGGGGAGCCGCCGGCGCGGCTGCCGCTGCTCGGCATCTGGGCCTTGTGCCTGCTTTTCCTCCAGTTCCTGTTCGGCGCCTACGTGGCGGGGCTCGAGGCCGGCTACGCCTTCAACAGCTGGCCCAAGATGGGGGACGAATGGTTCCCGGCGCAGACTCAATGGCTGGAGCCGTGGCTGCGCAACTTCGCCGACAATCCGGTGGTGGTGCAATTCGTCCACCGCTGGCTCGCCTTCGCCGTCGCCGCGGCTGCCGTCGCACTCGGCATCGGCGCGTGGCGACGCCGCCTCCGGGGCGAAGGCAGCGCTCTTATCGCCGCGGTCGCCGCGCAGATCCTGCTCGGCATCCTCACCCTCCTGTCCGGCGTCCGGATCGAAATCGCCGTCGCCCACCAGGGGATGGCGGTGCTGCTGCTCGCCGCGATGGTCACCGCCGCCCACCGGCTCGGAGAACGCCCGTTATGACCGACATCGTCAGCGTCTTTGCGACCTTCGCCAGCGAGGAGGAGGCGCACCGGATCGCCCGCATCGCCGTCGAGGAGCGCCTCGCCGCCTGCGCCAACATCCTGGGCGCCTGCCATTCCATCTATCGCTGGGAGGGGAAGATCGAGGAGGCGCAGGAGGTCGCGGCGCTGCTGAAGACCCGTGCGGAGACGGCCGCGCGGCTCATCGCCCGCATCGCCGAGCTGCACAGCTACGACGTGCCCGCCGCGGTGGTATGGCCGATCGCCGACGCCCTCCCCGCCTACCGCGCGTGGGTGGAGGCGGAGACTTGAGGTGTCATTTTACCTCCCGCCAAACCCGCCGTTTACCTTGACTTCTTCAGCCTCGGCTGCCATTTGCCCGCCGTCCGCGCCGCTCCCGAACGAGCGGCGCTGCTCATTTGAGAGGTCCGGGCCATGAAGGCGCTGATGAAGACCACCAAGGCCGCCAAGCCGGCCGAGGTGGAGAAGAAATGGCATCTGATCGATGCCGACGGGCTGGTGGTCGGGCGGCTCGCCACGATCGTCGCCAACCTGCTGCGCGGCAAGCACAAGCCGAGCTTCACGCCGCACGTCGACTGCGGCGACCATGTCGTCATCGTCAACGCCGACAAGGTCCGCTTCACCGGCCGCAAGCTGCAGCAGAAGGAATATCACAAGCACACCGGCTATCCGGGCGGGCTCAAGTCGATCACCGCCGGCAAGGTGCTGGAGGGCCGCTTCCCCGAGCGCGTGCTCGAAAAGGCCATCGAGCGGATGATCCCGCGCGGGCCGCTCGGGCGCCAGCAGATGCGCTCGCTTCACCTCTATTCCGGCACCGAGCATCCGCATGGCGGCCAGAATCCCGAAACTCTCGACGTCGCGGCCATGAACCGCAAGAACAAGGTGGGTGCCTGATGTCCGATACCCGTCAATCGCTTTCCGACCTCGCCGGGCTGACCGACGCCGCGCCGCCGCCGGCCGCCGCCGAGGGCGAGGCCGCCGCACCGCAGCAGCCGGAGGCGCCGCGCGCGCCGCTGCGCGAGCAGGAGCTCGACAAGCAGGGCCGCGCTTATGCGACCGGTCGGCGCAAGGACGCCGTCGCCCGCGTCTGGCTGAAGCCCGGCACCGGCACCATCACCGTCAACGGGCGCGACCAGACGGTCTATTTCGCCCGTCCGACCTTGCGCCTGATCATCAACCAGGTGTTCGACGTCACCGACCGCCGCGGCCAGTATGACGTGGTGTGCACGGTCGCCGGCGGCGGCCTGTCGGGCCAGGCCGGTGCGGTCCGCCACGGCATCAGCACGGCGCTGACGCGCTACGAGCCGGCGCTCCGGCCGGCGGTCAAGCAGCTCGGCTTCCTGACCCGCGACCCGCGCGTCGTCGAGCGCAAGAAGTACGGCCGCGCCAAGGCCCGCCGCAGCTTCCAGTTCTCGAAGCGCTAGGACAAGCTTCACCGCTTGCGAGGAGGGGCGGTCCGGCAACGGGCCGCCCTTTCCTGTCGGCGGCACCGGCCTTAGGCTGGGGCCATGCCCGCAGCCGACGCGATCGAGGACCCCCTCACCCGGCGCATCGTCGCCTTCCTCGAAGCCGTCGGCATTCCGGTCGCGCTAGAAACGTTGCCGCCCGGCACGTTCCTCCCCGGCCTCGACCTTTGCGGCGGCGGCCTGGTCGTCGACACGGAAAGGTTGGAATGGCCCGGAGACCTGCTCCACGAGGCCGGCCATATCGCTCTCACCGAGCCTGGGCTTCGGCCGTCGCTGAACCGCGCTTCCGACGATCCGGGCGAGGAGATGGCGGCGATCGCCTGGTCCTATGCGGCTTCGGTCGCCCTCGGGCTGGACCCTAGCGTCGTCTTCCATGAGGGAGGCTATCACGGCGGCA
>DASZEO010000145.1:0-3546 GCA_035940755.1 Allosphingosinicella sp.
GAGCGCGCCTGCATGCGCTCCGTCCTGCGGCACGGTCACCCCCTGTCGCTGTTCTGCTATGAAGCGCCGGGGGATGTGCCGCAGGGCGTGGAGCTGCGCGACGCGGCGGAGATACTTCCTGCGACGCTGGTCGTGCGGCACCGTTCCGGCAGCGTGGCACTGTTCGCCAATCGGTTTCGATACGAGCTGCAGCGGCGCGGGGAGGGGCTGTGGGTCGATGCCGACACCTACCTGGTGCGGCCGCTGGACCTCGACCGGCCTTATTTGTTCGGGTGGGAGGATGAGCGGAGCATCGCCAACGGCGTGCTGCTGACGCCGCCCGATTCGCCGCTTCTTGGGCCCCTCCTGGCAGTGTTCGAGGAACGCGAGGTGCCGCCGTGGCTGGAGCCGAGGGCGCGCCTCGCCGCGCGGTGGCGCTTGTGGCGGACCGGCCGCACCGGAATCGAGCAGATGCCCTGGGGGAGCGCCGGGCCGCGCGCGCTGACCCACGTGGCGCGCAAGCTGGGGCTCGACCGCTGGGCGCTGCCGCCGAGCGTGCTCTATCCAGTGCACTGGC
Organism: Allosphingosinicella sp.; assembly: GCA_035940755.1. Taxonomy (GTDB): domain Bacteria; phylum Pseudomonadota; class Alphaproteobacteria; order Sphingomonadales; family Sphingomonadaceae; genus Allosphingosinicella. Next base: position 557 of record DASZEO010000145.1, read on the forward strand.
GCGACGCGCAGTGGATCCGCGATCCCGCGCGGACGCTCGACGAGGTGGTGCGCGCCGACACCATCGCCGTGCATTTGTGGAATCACTGCATCGGCGCCTTCAAGACCCTGCCGGCGGCGGACGGCAGCTTCCTGGCCCGGCTGCAGGCGGAGGGGCGGAGCTGATGCGCCTGCGCAGGCTGGCACCGCGGCCCGGGCATACCTATAGCCGCCCACCGTGACCCCTGCCGCTTCCCACTCCGACGTCCTGATCATCGGCGCCGGCCATAACGGCCTCGTCTGCGCTTATTACCTGGCGGAGCGCGGGCTTAAGGTGACGATGCTCGAGGCGCGGCCGGTGGTCGGCGGAGCCGCGGTGACCGAGCAATTCCACCCCGGCTTCCGCAACTCGACCGCCAGCTACACCGTCAGCCTTCTCAATCCGAAAATCATACGTGATTTAAGACTTTATGAGCACGGGCTAAGAGTCGTTCTGAGGAAGATCGACAATTTTCTGCCCACCCAAGGCGGCGATTACCTGCTGTCGGGGCGCGGCGGGCTCACGAAGCGCGAGATCGCTCGGCACAGCCCGGCCGACGCGGAGAATTACGACTCCTATTCCGACGCGCTCAGTTCCGTCGTCGGGCTGCTCAGGCAATGGCTGCTGCGCGCGCCTCCCAATGCCGGCGGCGGGGTGGGCGATATCCTTGCGCTCCTCAAGCTCGGTGCCGGTGTCAACCGGCTGACCCTCGAGGAGCAGCGCCACCTGGTCGACTTCTTCACCAAGTCGGCCGCGGACATCTTGGAACGCTATTTCTCGCACGAGCTGGTCCAGGCGCTGTTCGGCTTCGATGCCGTCGTCGGCCATTATGCCAGCCCCTACGCCCCCGGCTCGGCCTACGTTCTCCTCCACCACGTCTTCGGCGAGGCGGCCGGAGTCGAAGGCGCGTGGGGGCACGCGATCGGCGGCATGGGCGCGATCACGCAGGCGATGGCAAAAGCGTGTCGGGAGAAGGGCGTAGAGATCTTTCTTGATACACCGGTCGAGGAAATCATCGTCGAGCGCGGAAAGGCGGCCGGGGCGGTGGCCGGCGGCAGGACCTACCGCGCGAAAGCGGTTGCGGCCGGCGTGAACCCGAAACTTCTGTTCGACCGGCTGCTTCCCGACGGTGCCGTCGATCCGCAGATCAAGCGGCGGATGACCGGCTGGGCGAGCGAATCGGCGACCTTCCGGATGAACGTCGCGCTGTCCGAGCTGCCGCGCTTCACCAGCCTTCCGGAGCCCGGCGATCATCTCACCGCCGGAATCATCGTCGGGCCGTCGCTGGACTATATGGACCGCGCCTACCTCAGCGCGCGCACGGAAGGCTTCTCGCGCGAGCCGGTGGTGGAGATGCTGATCCCCTCGACGCTCGACGACAGCCTCGCGCCCGCGGGCGCTCACGTTGCGAGCCTGTTCTGCCAGCATTTTCCGTACGACGTATCCGGCGGCTGGGACTTGAGGCGCGAGGAAGCGGCCGAGGCGATCATCGCCCACGTCGACCGCTACGCGCCCGGCTTCGCGGCAAGCGTCGTCGGCCGCCTCGCGCTGTCGCCGCTCGATCTGGAGCGCCGGTTCGGCCTGATCGGCGGCGACATCTTCCACGGCAAGATGGGCCTCGACCAGCTCTTCTCGAACCGGCCGCTGCTCGGCCATGCCGACTACCGGATGCCGCTGCCCGGTCTTTATCTGTGCGGCTCGGGCGCCCATCCCGGCGGCGGAGTCACCGGCGCTCCGGGCCACAACGCCGCGGCGGCAATCCTGGCGGACCGGCGCCGCCTCAGGCTTTAGCCGAAATTGCGCCGTACCCGCAGCGACACCACCGGATGGGCGTTGCGCTCGCGGAACTCGAACAGGCTCGGCTCGCGGTTGGAGCGGTCCGGGAAGAAGAAGGTCCGGCTGCGAACGCCGTGGACGCTGAAGATGTTGTCGACGCCGAGCGTGATCGTCGTTTGCGGCGTCGGCCGGTATTCGGCGAAGGCGGTGACGAACGGCTCGATGCTGTTGGGCGTGTCGATCTCCTGGCGCCGGAAGAAGCTCACCGGCGGCCCGCCAAAATAGCTGATGCCCCAGGCGAATTGCCCGAGGTCCTGGCGGAAGCTGGCTTCCATCGACCATGAGGAATAGCCGGAGAAGCGCCGGCGCTCGTGCGTGTAGGGGTCCTCGACGGACGTATCCTGGAGCGTGCCGTTGAGCGTCAGGCGGCCGCCGCGGATGCCGAGCGAGCCGAGCGGCGCGTCGAGCGTTCCGCGAACGAAAGCCTGGGTGCCGCTGCCGAGATTGCCTGGGGCGTCGAAGCCTTCCGGCGTCGGCACCCGGTCCTGCACCAGCGAAATGCGGTTGTAGCCGGCTTCGATCTTGGCGACGCCGTCGCCGAGGATGGGATGCTCGAGCGTCGCCAGAAGCTCCCAGGCGCGTTGCGGCACGAGATCGGCATTGCCGCCGTTGACCCGGTCGCTGGCGAGTTCGGCGCTGCTGATGAAATCCTCGAAATTGAGCTGCGCGACGGTTCGGGCGATCGACAGCTGGGCGTGCCAGCCGCCGGGCGGGCGCCAGTCGAACGCGGCCTTGGGCTTGAGGAAGCGCAAAGTGCGCTCGGCGTCGGCGTCGCCGCGCACGGTGAGGCGCGACGCCTCGTAGGTGAGGCCGAGATCCATACGCAGGGTCGGCGACAAGGCGCGGCCGGCGTTGACGAAGGCCTCCCCGCGATATTCGGTGACCACCGCCTGGTCGACGGGAAGGTCGATTCGGGTGCGCTCGCCGCCGTCCTCCACCTCGAACAGGTTGACGTCGCTGTCGAGGCTGTTGAGCACCGCCTCGGCGCCGGTCTCGACGCTCCAGCCGTAAAGGTCGCTTCTCGACCAGACCAGCCGCGCCAGAGTCTCGTCGCGCTGGTTCTCGAGCGTCTGCTCGAAGCCGCCGATGACGTCGCCGTCGATGCGGTTGTACGAGCTGTCGAAATTGCTCCGGTG
>DASZEO010000146.1:0-1805 GCA_035940755.1 Allosphingosinicella sp.
GCCCGAACCGACCGACTGCCCGGGCGGCAGCGGATCCTCGCCCGAATAGCGGAACCAGTCGAAGGTGGCGCTCGTCGCTTCGGGCGCCGCCGGCGCCGTGACGCACCCCGCGAGCAGGAGCGCCGCAGCGAAGGCGCCAAGCCTCACGCGGCGAGCTCCTCGGCCGCGCAATGCTCGCGGATGAAGTCCTTGTGGGTCGGCATATATTCGGCCGAATTGTGCACCGCCTCGGCGATGTGCCGAAGCCGCTTGCGGGTCTCGTCGAGCGGCAGGATGTCGGCGACGGGATCGTAGGTCCTCGCCTTCATCAGCTGGCCGACCATCACCGCGAACCAGCTGGTGTCGCTGAACAGCTCGTCATTCTCGCGGAAGGTGCGGCCATAGGCCTCGAACACCCGGATCTTCTCGGCCAGCCGCTCCGGAATCTCCATGTTCCGGCAATAGTTCCAGAACGGCGAATCGTGGCGCTCGGTGGCCTTGTAGTGGAGCACCAGGAACTCGCGGACGATCTCGTATTCGAACGTCACGATGCGGTTGTACCGGTCGATGTCGGCCTGCTGGAAGCTTCGGTCGGGGAACATCGTCATCAGCCGGGCAAGGCCGCTCTGGACCAGCCAGATGCTGGTCGATTCGAGCGGCTCGAGGAAACCCGCCGAGAGCCCGAGCGCAACGCAATTCTTGATCCAGCTCGTCTTGCGCCGGCCGGTCTTGAACGGGACGACTCGCGGATCGGCGAGCGGCTTGCCGTCGAGGTTGGCGAGCAGGATGTCGGCGGCTTCGTCGTCGCTCATATAGGCGCTGGAGAAAACGTGGCCGTTGCCGATGCGGTGCTGCAGCGGAATGCGCCACTGCCAGCCGGCGCTGTGGGCGGTCGAGCGGGTATAGGGGGTGATGTCCGGGACACTCTCGCACGGCACGGCGATCGCCCGGTCACAGGGCAGATAGTGCGACCAATCCTCATAGCCGGACTTGAGCGCCTGCTCGATCAAGAGGCCGCGAAAGCCCGAGCAGTCGATGAAGAAGTCGGCCTCGATCCTGCGGCCGTCCTGGAGAGTCACCGATTCGATGAAGCCGTCTTCGCCGCGCAGATTGACGTCGACGATCTTGCCTTCCTGGCGGACGACTCCCCGGCCTTCGGCGTAGCCGCGCAGGTAACGGGCATAGAGGCCGGCGTCGAAATGATAGGCGTAGGCGATCGACGACAGCGGCGAATTGCCGGCGTCGAACGGGCGCATGAACTTGCCGCGCTGGCTGGCATAAGCGGGCAGCGACCAGGGGTCGAGGCTCGCCGCCTCGCCGGCCATGTGCAGCCGAAGCCAGTGCGAGTGGAACGACACGCCCTCCATGGCCAGTCCGTAGGCGCCGAAGGGGTGGAAATAGGTGTGGCCCTGGCGGCCCCAGTTGATGAACTGGATGCCGAGCTTGAACGTGCCCTTGGTATGGCGGACGAACTCGTCCTCGTCGACTCCGAGCATCTTGTTGAAGATGGTCATTTGCGGGATCGTTGCCTCGCCGACGCCGATGATGCCGATCTCGTCGGATTCGACCAGGGTGATGCTGAGATATTCGGTGGTCAGGATCTTGGCCAGCGTGGCCGCCGCCATCCAGCCGGCGGTGCCGCCGCCGACGATGCAGACGCTGCGGATTCGGTTGTCGGTCAAGAGATTCTCCTCAGGCCGTTGCGGCGACGGGCGTGCCGGCGGCCGGGGCCGCGGCGCAGTGGCGCTCGATATAGTGGCGGTGGGTGGGCATGGCTTCGGCCGCCTGCCTCATCACCTGCGCCATGCGCGTCAACATGTGATGCG
>DASZEO010000147.1:0-2927 GCA_035940755.1 Allosphingosinicella sp.
ACCCGCACCTGGGTCTCGGGCGTCGGCGACGACGTCAATCCGTGCAGCCGCACGGCGCCGTGCAAGACCTTCGCGGGCGCGATCTCCAAGACGGCCGTTGGCGGCGAGATCAACTGCCTCGATCCTGGCGGCTTCGGCGGCCTGTCGATCAACAAGTCGCTGACAATCAACTGCATCTACACCGAAGGCGGAATGCTGGCCGCCGGCAACGGCATCAACATCAACGACACATTGGGCCCGGCGCCCGGCCAGTCGGTCGTGTTCCTGCGCGGCCTCGACATTTTCGGCGTGAGTCCGCCCAGCAACGGCGTGCGGATCACCTCGGCGGCCGAGGTCCACATCGAGGACAGCACCATCCGGCGCTTCAACGCCGCGAACAGCTTCGGCATCTCGTTTCAGCCGACGGGCACGACGACGCTCTACATCAGTCGCACCACCATCGCCGATAACGGCAGCGGCGCGAGCGGCGGCGGAATCCTGGTCCAGCCGACCGGGGCCGGCAACGCCCGGGTCGTCATGCAGGACGTGATGCTGCACGGCAACGCCAACAACGCGCTTCGCATCGACACGACCGGCAATTCCGGCGCCGGATCGGGCATCAACGTGATCGCCGACGAGAGCCACTTCATCGGGAGCGCCAACGGCATCTCCTTGAACGTGCCGGCGGGCACCAGCAATGCCCAGGTGATGGTCACGGACTCGATCGTCGCGCTGAACACCGGAACGGGCATCCTGGCCTCCGGCTCGGCCAACGCGCGAATCCGCGTCGCCAACACCACGATCACCGCCAACCTCGTCGGCGTGAGCCCGACCGGCGGCGCCATCATCAACACCTATGGCAATAATCGCGTTGACGGGAACGGCCCGGGCGGCGGCTTCACCCTGCCCGCGATCCCGGAGAACTAAGATCGGATGAGGCGGCGGCGGCGGAAAGCTTCCGCCGCCCCGCCCGCTCCGCTATGGTCCGCCCTATGGGCTTGAGGGGCTAACCGATGAACAGAGCAGTGATCCTTGCCGGCGGCCTGTTGCTGGCGCTGGCGGGGTGCGACTATGTGAGCTTCGGAAGCGGCGGCAAGGACAACAGCTCCGCCGCTGCGGGCTCGAATGCATCAGCCGCGAAGTCGGCCGCCGCCCAGGGCGGTGCTCCGGCCGACGCAGGACTGACCAGCAGCCGCTCGCTCGCCGGTCTCAACGCGGGCAATGCGGGCAATCCCGCCGCCGGCAAGGATCCGATGTCGATCTCGGCGGGCTCGCAGGCGTCGATCGACCCATCGGCGCTGGTCGGCCGGTGGAGCGACGATGCCGAGTGCAAGCAGGAGATCGAGCTGCGCTCCGACGGCACCTTTCGCTCCTTCACCGGCGGCGAAGGCAATTGGGCGCTCAGCGGCGATGTGTTGACTTTGACTGGCCCCAACGGCGCCTTCCAGCTGCGGCTGCAATCGGCCACGCCCGAAGCGCTGACCACGATCAACGACCAGGGACAGGTCGGCCGCTCGATCCGCTGCTGAGCGATCGCTCGTCCAGGCCGCGTACCGACTCGCGCAACCCGAGCGCGGCGCGCTCGTTCAGGGGCGGACTAAAGCGAAGGGAAGACCATGAAGCGCTCCAGCCTCGCCGCCGCCGCCGCGGCTTTCACCCTCCTCACGGGAGGCTGCAGCGGCCGGCAAAGCCCCGCCGACAACACCGCTCAGGCGCTTGACAAGGCCGCGGAGCAAAGCACGCCCGAGGCCGCCGCAACGCTCGAGAACGCCGCCGACCAGGTGCGCGAGCATAACGTCGCCGACCCCGCCGCCGCGGACCGAGCGATGCAGGCGGCGGGCAACGCGCAGGCCCCTCAGCCCCCCGCCGCCCCTCGCGCTCCCACTTCGAACGGCCAGTAAGCCGAGGCAGCCCCCTAATCGCGGTGCGTGCCCGGCGGGCGCTGGTGCTCGCCGCGGACCCAACGCACGGTGCCGGTCGAGGCGCGCATGACGACGCTTTCGGTGGTGTAGCCGTTTCTGCGGCGCTTCACGCCCTCGAGCAGGGTGCCGTCGGTCACGCCGGTGGCGGCGAAGATGACGTCGCCCCTCGCCAGCTCCTCGAGATGGTAGATGCGATCGAGGTCGGTGACGCCCCATTTGGCGGCGCGGGCGCGTTCGGCGTCGTTGCGGAAGACCAGCCGTCCCTGGAACTGGCCGCCGACGCAGCGCAGCGCGGCCGCCGCCAGCACGCCCTCCGGCGCGCCGCCCTGGCCCATATAGACGTCGATCGTCGTGTCGGGATCGGTGACGGCGATGACGCCGGCGACGTCGCCGTCCGGGATGAGCGCGATGCCGCAGCCGAGCGCGCGCAGCTCGGCGATCAGGGCGGCGTGGCGAGGCCGGTCGAGCAGGCACACCATGATCTCCGAAGCCTCGACGCCCTTGGCCTCGGCGATGGCGCGGATGTTGTCGGTCGCGCTTCGGCCGAGGTCGATGACGCCCTCGGGATAGCCGGGGCCGATCGCCAGCTTCTCCATATAGACGTCGGGCGCGTTGAGCAGGCAGCCCTGCTCGCCGATGGCGAGCACGGCGAGCGCGTTGGCGCCCGCCTTGGCGGTGATGGTGGTGCCTTCGAGCGGATCGAGCGCGATGTCGATCTTCGGCCCGGTGCCCTGGGCGGCGCCCACCTTTTCCCCGATGAAGAGCATCGGCGCCTCGTCGCGCTCGCCCTCGCCGATGACGACGGTGCCGTCGAACTCGAGCTCGTTGAGCGCGTTGCGCATCGCCTCGACGGCGGCCTGGTCCGCCGCTTTCTCGTCACCGCGGCCGACCAGCTTGGAGGCCGCCACCGCCGCCGCTTCGGTCACCCGCACCATTTCGAGCACGAGCAGGCGGTCGAGAACGTGGCTTGCCTTCACCATTTTCAATGTCATCCTTCCAGTCGGGGGCGGCAGGAGCGGTAGGCGA
>DASZEO010000148.1:0-12163 GCA_035940755.1 Allosphingosinicella sp.
TGGCCGGAGAGCGTCCAGCTTTCCTTCAATCTCAGCGCCGTCGAGCTCTGCTCCGCCAGCTCCGCCGCCCGGATTCTACAGATCGCCGAGCGCCATGGGCTCGATCCCGCCCGGCTGCAGATCGAGGTCACCGAGACGGCGCTGCTCGCCGACTTCGAGACGGCCCGGCTCAACCTCGAGCGGCTGCGCGCCGCCGGCGCGGGCGTCGTGCTCGACGATTTCGGCGCCGGCTACGCCTCGATCGCTTATCTTCGGGAAATGTCCTTCGACGCGATCAAGATCGACGGGGCGCTGGTTACCGGCGCCGTCACCTCGGCACCGGCGCTGCGGCTGCTCAAGGGCGTCGTCGATCTTTGCGCGTCACTCGGCGTGCCCTGCGTCGCCGAGCATATCGAGCGCGACGACCAGCTGGCGCTGCTCCGCCGCCTCGGCTGCCGCGACGGCCAGGGCTACGCGCTGTCGCCGCCGCTCGACCCGGCCGGCGCGCGCACTCTGGCGGCGTCGCGTGTCGTGCCCTTCCCACTGGACAAAGCGCAGCCGCGCTCCCGCCGCGCCGCCTGAGCGCCGCGGCGGCGCCCTTCCGCCCGGCCGCAGTTCACCTGCGGTTCAGCCTCGCCGATGTGATACTGTAACATCATATTCGGGAGGACGGCGATGCGTGGACTGATCGCGGCTTCGGTAGCGGCCCTCGTTCTCAGCGGCCTGCCGCCCGCTCTGCCGGCCGAGCTCCCCGCCCAGCCGGTTTCCCGCGCGGCGCCGGAGGATCCCGACACCGTCTGCCGCCCGTTCATCGAAGGCTTCCGCTCCGACTACGGCGACATCGCTACTACCGGCCTAAGGATCCCGCAGGGCGCCGCACCGCCGCCGCCTCCGCCTCCGCCCATGGTCGCACCTGCGGCCCCGCCGCCGATCACCTCGCAGGAGCAGAGCGCGAGCGGCGGGATAAGATCCCAGGGCGTTGTCGGCGCCGCGCCGCGCTACATTCCGTCCCCGGACAATCGCGAGCGCTATGCCGGCGAGGAAGTGGCTCAGGTCCAGGCGGTGGCCGATGCGCCGGTCTCCACCTTCGGCATCGACGTCGACACCGGCAGCTACGCCAATGTCCGGCGGATGCTCACCCGCGGCGAGATGCCGCCCCAGGCGGCGGTGCGCACCGAGGAGATGCTGAACTATTTCCGCTACGATTATCCCCGGCCGCAGGACCGCAGCCGCCCCTTCAGCATCACCACGGACATGACGACGACGCCGTGGAATGCCAACACGCGGCTGCTTCGCGTCGGCCTTCGCGGCTACGACCTGCCGCGCGAAGGGCGGCCGCCGGCCAACCTCGTCTTTCTGATCGACGTCTCGGGATCGATGGGCGAGCCTGACAAGCTCCCGCTCGTTCAATGCTCGCTGGCGCTGCTCGCCAACCGGCTGCAGCGGCAGGACCGGGTCGCCATCGTCGTCTATGCCGGCGCGGCCGGGCTGGTGCTTCCCTCGACCTCGCGGCGCGAGGACGTCGTCGAAGCGATCAAGCGGCTTCAGGCGGGCGGCTCGACCGCCGGTGCGGCCGGCATCCAGCTCGCCTACCAGCAGGCGCGCGCCAACCGCATCGAAGGCGGAATCAACCGCGTCATCCTCGCCACCGACGGCGACTTCAACGTCGGCGTCACCAACAACGACGCGCTGGTCGACATGGTGGAGCGCGAGCGCGAGGCCGGCATCACCCTGACGACGCTCGGCTTCGGCACCGGCAATTACAACGAAGCGATGATGGAGCAGATCGCCGACCACGGAAACGGCAATTACGCCTACATCGATTCGCCGCGCGAGGCGCAGAAGGTGCTCGACCAGGAGCTGGCCTCAACCCTGTTCACCATCGCTCACGACGTAAAGATCCAGGTCGAGTTCAACCCGGCTTATGTCAGCGAATACCGGCTGATCGGCTATGAGAACCGGCTGCTCGCGGAGCAGGACTTCGACAATGACGCGGTCGATGCCGGCGATATCGGCGCGGGGCACCAGGTGACGGCGCTATATGAAATCGTTCCCGCCGGCAGCCGCGGCTGGCTGCCGCAGCGGCGCTATCCGGACAACCGGCGCGAGGCGGGCGGGGTCGGCAATGACGAGCTCGCCTTCCTGAGGCTTCGCTACAAGCTGCCGGGCGAGCAGGAGTCGCGGCTGATCGAGCAGCCGGTCGCGGCCGGGCTGATCCGGAGCGCCCGAGCGCCCGCCGGCGACACCGCCTTCGTTGCCGCCGTCGCCGCCTACGGCCAGCTGCTGCGCGGCGACTCCAACCTCGGCGGCTTCGGCTTCGGCGACGTGCGCCGCCTGGCGGAGCGGGCGCGCGCCGACGATTACTGGCGCCGCGAGTTCGTCCAGCTCACCGAGCTCGCCGAGCGCCAGCGCTTCGCAGGAGGAAAGGGCGAAGCCGGAAGGGACTGAGTCGCGCGCCCCGCCGCCGCGCTCACTCGCCGATATTGGCGTCCCGGCCGATGTCCCGCGCCAGCCTCAGCAAAGCCTCGGCCGTGCCCGCCTCGCCGGCGCGCTGCTGGCGCTCGGCGGTGTCGGCGAGCTCGTTCATCATCTCGGCGATTTCATCCTCCTCGATGATCTCGCGCCGGTGGAGCACCCGCACGAGCGCACCGAAAGCGAGCCGGGTAGCGCTGTCCATCGAGTCACCTCCTCTGCCCCGCTGCGCATAGCAAGGCCGGCAGGGGGATCAACCTCGTCGGCGTCGAGGCTCCGCTCACAGGGTTTTTGGAACCGGTGAGCGGGTCGCTGCCGTGGCGCGTCACAACGATTCCTTCTTCGTGTGGTGAACGGACTAGTAAAGCGCCGCGCGCGGGCCTAGATGCCGCGCCATCTTCAAGTGGGAGTAGCTTTGATGGATTCGACCAGCCTTGTAACCCTGACCGCCGATATTGTCGCGGCGCATGTCTCCAACAACCGCGTCGCGCCGAACGACATGCCCAACCTGGTGCGGCAGGTGCACGAAGCCTTGGTCGGCCTCGCCGAGCCGGCCCAGCCGCAGGAGGAGGCCAAGACTCCGGTGGTGTCGGTGCGCGCCTCGGTAAAGCCCGATTACCTCGTCTGCATGGAATGCGGCAAGAAGCAGAAGACGCTTCGCCGCCACCTCATGACCGCCCACGGCATGAGCCCGGACCAGTATCGCAAGGATTACGGCCTTCCCGACACCTATCCGTTGACCGCGCCCAATTATTCCAGCCGCCGAAGCGAGATGGCCAAGGCGATCGGCCTGGGCCGCAAGCGCTCCGCCCCTGAGGAAGCCGCCGCTCCGGCCCCCAAGCCCGCCCGCCGCGGCCGCAAGCCCAAGGATTCTGCGGCCGGCTAATCATACGGGGACACGTCCGCGTACGTGTCCCCTTCATCGGATCGGACGAGCCGAGTGCCGATACGCCCGGCGGAGGAACGGCGGGCCCCGCGGCGGGTTCGGGAGGTTCGGGCCTGTGCCCGTCTTCCCTGTATCCCGAGGAGATGTTTGATGAGTGATCGTATTGCTTCCGCCGTTTTCGACAGTCGCGAAGAGGCCGAACGGGCCGTTGAGGAACTCCGCTCGGCCGGAGTGCGCGACAACGCCATTTCGATCATCGGGCGCCAGGACGGAAAGACCAGCGCCACCGACGGCGGCGGCGACGACATCAACAAGAGCGGCGCGGTCAAGGGCGCGCTTGCCGGTGCCGGCGCGGGCACTCTGCTCGGCATCGCCGCGCTCGCCATCCCCGGCGTCGGCCCGCTCGCGGCGGCCGGCGCGATCGCCGCGTCCGCGGTTCCCGAAGCAGCGGCGATCGGCGCGGCGGCGGGCGCCACGGCCGGCGGCCTGACCGGCCTGCTCACCAAGCACGGCGTCAGCGACGAGGACGCGCGCTATTACGAGCAGGGCATCAACGATGGCGGCATCTTCGTCTCGGTCGATGCCGAGGACGCGGGCGTCTCCTTCGAAGAGGTCCGCGAGACCCTCTACCGCTACGGCGGCCACAGCGCCGGCCGCGCCCGCACCGCAGCGCTTTAGGGCTTCGGCCTGCTATACAGGGGACACGTACGCGTACGTGTCCCCTTCAGCCTGTACAGCACCGCAATTCGCGGTGATGCTGGCGCGGGCTTGGACGGGTCGGTGAGCGGCCACCGAAGCTGCCGCTTTCCTACAGTTCCAATAATGTTCTAAAATCCGCCGATCGTCGGTCCGATTCGCCTCCGGATGGTGCGACAGCCCGCGCTCGCGGCAGATCCGGGGTCAGAGTTTTTGGCTCTAAGGGAGCTGAAACTTCTGAAACTTATTCAGGCTTCCCGCCAGGAAGCTGAATGGCAGTGCTTTCCGCAGGCGGGGAAACCGCGTTTCCCTGTGAAAGTCGTGAAGGTCGTGACTTCATGCACCTCGTGACTTTCCGCCGCCGCGGTTGCGGCAGGCGTCCAGTTCGTCCACTTCGCCGCGGTTGCGCCAGGCGTCCCCTTCGTGCAGTTCGCCGCGCTTGCCGCCGCGGCGCCGCTGCCGCTAGGGTCGCGGCCGCATGGACATCTACCTGCCGATCGCGGGGCTATCCGTAAACGCGCTGGTGATCGTCGGCCTCGGCGGGCTGGTCGGCCTGTTGACCGGCATGGTCGGGGTCGGCGGCGGGTTCCTGACGACGCCGATCCTGATCTTCTACGGCATCCCGCCGCCGGTCGCGGTCGCCTCGGCGACGACGCAGATCACCGGCACCTCGATCTCGGGCCTGCTCGCCCACCGCCGCCGGCGCGGAGTCGATGCGCGGATGGGGGCGGTGATCATCGTCGGCGGAGTCGCCGGCTCGATCGTGGGTGGCCTCCTGTTCCGGCTGCTCCAGAATATGGGGCAGATCGATACCGTCATCTCGATCCTCTACGTGCTCCTGCTCGGAAGCATCGGCATCATCATGGCGAAGGAGGCCGCGACCGCGCTCGAGATGATCCCGCGCTCGAAGCGCAAGGCGGAGCGGCCGGCGCGGCGGCACAATCCTTTGATCGCGGCGCTTCCGTTCCGCTGGCGCTTCTACCGCTCGGGGCTCTACATCTCGCCGCTCGCGCCGCTCGGGCTGGGTTTCATCTCGGGCCTGCTCACGGTGCTGCTCGGGATCGGCGGCGGCTTCATCATGGTGCCGGCGATGATCTACCTGCTCGGCATGTCGGCCCAGGTGGTGGTCGGCACGTCGCTGCTCCAGATCCTGTTCGTCACTGCAGCGACGACGATGGTCCACGCCACCACCACCCGCTCGGTCGACATCGTGCTCGCCGTCCTGCTTCTGATCGGCTCCGTCGTCGGCGCGCAATATGGCGCCTGGCTCGCCCAGAGGATGAAGCCGGAGCTGCTGCGCATGATCCTGGCCATCGTCGTGCTCGGAGTCGCGTTCCGGATGGCGCTCCAGCTGGGCTGGCGGCCGGAGGAGATCTACACGGTGCAGATGCTGTGAGCCGCTGGCGCGCGCTAGTCCTGGCGCTGTTCGCGCCGGCGATCCTGGCGCAATCGGAGCCCCGGCTGGTCCCGGACGTGTCGGACCGTAACATCGAGATCCATTACAGCTTTGCCGGCGCCGAGCTGCTGCTGTTCGGCGCGATCGTCTATCCGGGCGGCCGGCCGCCGGAGGGGCGCACCGACGTGGCGGTGGTGCTCAAGGGCCCGCTCGAGCGGATCGTGCTTCGCGAGAAGCAGAAGGTCGCCGGCATCTGGATGAACGTCGGCCGGGTACGGTTCCGCTCGGCGCCATCCTATTATGCGGTCGCGTCGTCGCGGCCGCTCGCCCAGCTGATCGACGAGCGCACCGCCGCCATTTACGAACTCGGCCTCGACAATCTCCAGCTCTCGCCCGGCGGCGGCGCCCGGCCGGAGGTGCTTCGCCGGTTCGAGCACGGGCTGCTCGACCTCAAGATCCGGTCCGGCCTCTATGCCGAATATCCGCGCGGCGTGGAGATCAGCGAGGGCGTGCTCTACCGCGCGCGCATCGCCATTCCCGCGCGGGTTCCGGTCGGCACCTACACCGCCGAGACCTTCCTGATCCGCAACGGCCGGGTCATTGCCGGCGCCGCGCGCGAGATACGGATCGAGAAGCTCGGCTTCGAAGGCTTCGTCGCCGAGGCGGCGGAGCGCTGGTCCCTGGCCTACGGCATCGCCGCGGTGGCGGTGTCGCTCCTGCTCGGCTGGGGCGCAAGCGCCGCCTTCCGCCGCCGCTACGGGTAAAAAGGGCGCAAATCACTTGTTTACCCGCAGCCGCTAAAGCTGCCGTCCAAGAGCGAGAGGGATTTCGGGGAAATACTCATGACCGACGCCATGAATCCGCACAACTTCCCAGTGCCCGCGGGCGATTCCGGCGGCGGATCGCCGGCGCCCGCGCGGCGGCTTGCGGCGCGCCACGAGGCGCTCGGCCAGGTGGTGGAGATTGCGGGCAGCGGGGCGTGGATCGAGATTGCCGGCCGCCGTCTCGGCGAGCTTGCCGGCGACCCCGATCCCACCGTCGCCATGTCCGGGCAGGTCGGTAGCCAGGTGAAGATCGATTCCGGCCGCCGCTGGCTGCTCGCCAACGTGCGCAACCTCAAGGTCACCGATCCCGAAGCCGGCACCGTCGCCGCCGAGGTCGATTTCCTCGGCGAGGGCGACGAGGATCCGAGCACCGGCAAGCTGGTCAACTTCAAGCGCGGAATCACCGCCTACCCGATCCCCGGCAGCCGCGTCTTCCCGGTCACCGGCTGCGACCTCAAGCAGATGTTCGCCGCCGACGAACGCGCCCATATCGAGATCGGCACCGTCTATCCGACCAAGGACGTTCGCGCGGCGCTCTATGTCGATGCGTTCCTGGGCAAGCATTTCGCGCTGCTCGGCTCGACCGGCACCGGCAAGTCGACCGCCGCCGCCTTGATCATGCACCGGATCTGCGACCTGTCGCCCGAAGGGCACATCGTCATGATCGACCCGCACGGCGAATATTCCGCCGCGTTCAAGGGCCATGGCGAACTGTTCAACGTCGACAACCTCGCCATGCCCTACTGGCTGATGAACTTCGAGGAGCATTGCGAGGTGTTCGTCACCTCCTCGGGCGCCGACCGCCAGCGCGACATGGACATCCTCGCCAAGTGCCTGCTCCAGGCGCGCTCGAAGAACCGCTCGGCCGAAGGGCTGAGCAAGCTCACCGTCGATTCGCCGATCCCCTACACGCTGTCGGACCTGACCAATGCGATCGCCCACGAAATGGGCCTTCTCAACAAGGCCACCGACACCGCCCCGTTCATGCGCCTGAGGGGCAAGATCGACGAGCTCAAGTCCGACCCGCGCTACCAGTTCATGTTCTCGGGCATGCTGGTGGCCGATTCGATGGGCAGCTTCATCGGCAAGATCTTCCGCCTGCCCGCCCGCGGCAAGCCGATCTCGATCATCGACGTCTCGGGCGTTCCGTCCGATATCGTCTCGGTCGTCGTCGCGGTGCTGTCGCGGCTGGTGTTCGACTATGCGATCTGGTCGCGAAGCGAAGTGCCGCGGCCGGTCCTGCTGATCTGCGAGGAGGCGCACCGCTACGTTCCCGCGGACAAGGTCGAGAACGGCCAGGCCGTGCGCAAGATCCTCGAGCGGATCGCCAAGGAGGGCCGCAAATACGGCGTCTCGCTGGGCCTCATCACCCAGCGCCCCTCGGACCTCGCCGAAGGCGTGCTGTCGCAGTGCGGCACGATCGTCGCCATGCGCCTCAACAACGACCGCGACCAGGCCTTCGTGAAGAGCGCCATGCCGGAAGGCTCGCGCGGTTTCCTCGACGTCATCCCGGCCTTGCGGAACCGTGAGTGCATCGTGTGCGGCGAAGGCGTGTCGATCCCGATCCGGGTCGCCTTCGACGACCTCGAGCGCGACCGCCGTCCCGCCTCGTCCGACCCGCTCTTCTCCGAGCTTTGGCGGCACAGCGGCGACGAGGACCAGATGGTCACCCGAGTCGTCAAGCGCTGGCGCGCCCAGGGGCGCTAAGAATTCCTAGAGGGGGCACAGAGGCCGTACGCCATTCCAGAAGTAGCTAAAGTCGGCTCGTCCTTCGGGATAAAACAAACGAGCACGTCATTTATCAGCGTTGGCCTCGCTATTTGCAGTCTGGCACCCCATATGAGCTTCATCACCTGAGTCTTGCCGCAAGCGCCCTGTGACAGAGAGACCTTCGCGCTCTCGCTTGCACAGCCGGGTGAATAAGATGGAACATAGTTACTGGATCGGCCGAAACCGTTCGGCGCTCGCGATGGCGCGCGATGCAACCACTGCGGAAGCCCGCCTCATCCATTACGAACTCGCCGGCCGACACAGCATCAAGGCGGCGCAGTGCCTGCCCTTTGTCCGCCCGGTGGGGGCACCGGAGGGGCAAGGCGAAAGGGCGGCGCTACGTTTGCCTGATCCCGGATCTTTCTGGACCGCCGTCGTGTGCCCCGCGCAAACAGCGTTGGGCGCCAGACGCGAGCCGGAGCAGCCGCGATGACCAGCGGCTTCAAGAAGAGGAAGACCGAGGCTCCGCGCAGCCCCGAAGCCTCCTGAAACCGCTGCCGATAAAATTTCGCGCGAGATCGGGGAGTCCCAACCTCGACGAAGCCTTCTTCGGGAGCAACGCGCCATGGCAAGGAAGGTCCTGAGACGTGGAAGATGCCAAACGCTCGGGAGCCAAGGTGCTGAGCTACGGGCTCGCCACGTTCGTCGTGGCGCTCTCCGCGATGATCCTGCTGTACAATTGGGTCGCCACGTTGATTTAGGTTCGCGCCGGGCGACGAGGACCAGATGGTCCCCCGACCCGGGCACCCAAGGCGCCGGCCACGCCTTCGCCCAGACGGCGCGCAAATGGACGAGCTGCTTAGCTGGCTGTTCGCCTGAGGCGGCGGGTCAGGGCGCGGTGCGCGGCGCTGCCGGGGCGGCGCTGGCCTGCTGGGTCGCGGCGGCGCCGACCGGCGTGCCGAGCAGGCCGCGCAGGCGGCTGCGGAAGGCGGCAAGGTCGTCCCCCGACAGCTGCGCGCGGCTGGTGAAGCGCACCGAGCGCGGATTGATGGTCACGCCGTTGCGGTACATCTCGTAATGGAGGTGCGGGCCGGTCGAGAGCCCGGTCGTGCCGACATAGCCGATCACCTGGCCGCGGCGCACGCTCGTCCCCGGCGCCACCGCGATCCGGCTCATGTGCGAATAGGAGGTGGCGATTCCGCCGGAATGGCTGAGGCGGACCTGGCGCCCGTAGCCGCCGGCCCAGCCGGCCGCGGTAACTCGGCCGTCGGCCACAGCCATGATCGGGGTGCCGAAAGCCGCCCGGAAATCCAGGCCGCGGTGCATGCGGGCATAGCCCAGGATCGGGTGCATCCTGAGGCCGTAATTGGACGTGATCGGCCCCGGCACCGGCTGCTGAAGCCCGCCGCTCTCGCGGCCGACGCCGGAAGCTTCGAACCACTGGGTGCGCCCCTCGCTGGTCCAGGGCATCATCTGCAAATTGCGCCCGCCGGCCCGGTTGAGGCCGGCATAGAGCAGCTGCCCGGTCTCGGTCTCGCCGGTGGCGGCGCGGCGATGCTCGATGATGATGTCGAACCGGTCGCCCGAGGCGAGGCCCGAAGGCACGCTGATCTGGCTCGTCAGCGCGCGGATATAGGATTCGACGACCCGCGCCGGCACGCCGGCGGCGCGCGCGGAGCGGTAAAGGCTCTCGCCGACGCGGCCTTGGATGCGCAGCGGCGTCTCGTCGACGGCGATCGGGATCTGCCTCATCGCCAGCGCGTCGCCGGCACGGGCGATTTCGATGCGAAGGTCGAAGCGGGCGCGAAAGGAAAGCTTCTCCAGCGGCCGGGCGACCATCGGATTGGGGCGGCGGCCGAGCGTGAGGTCGACGACCGTCCCGGGGCGAACGTCGGTCACCGGCATCACGCCGCCGATGAGGGTGGCGATATGGTCGGCCTCGGCGCCGCCGACCCCGGCGCGCTCGAGCACTCGGGCGAAGCCGTCGCCGCGCCCCAAGGTGGCGCGAAGGTCGATGATCGGGCGCTCCGGCGACTGGGTCAGCGGCTCGACGGCATCGGTCGGCGCCATCCGCCGGCCGGTGTCGGCGCCGAAGGCGATCGGAGCGATCGCAAGCGCGCGCGCTTCGGCAAACTGGGCTTCGGGAAGCGGCGCCGGCGAGAAGCCCGGCAGCGGCGCCATCGTCGGCGCGAGCGACCAGGCGGCATAACAAAGGCCGGCGCAGGTCGCGAAGCCGCGAAACCACTCGCCGGACCCGATCCGCTGTCCGAGGTCCACGACCAGGTCGATATCGAGCGAGCGCCTGCGAGCGCCCTTCTGTCCGAAGGCCGGTGCGGGCGCACGCGGCCGGAAGACATTGCCGTCCAAGGTGAAGGCAGCGGTGCCGCCGCCGGACGCGGCGCTGATATCGTTGAACTGATACAAGGCCTTATAAGCCCCCGCGCGCCGTCTCGTCCCCCGCCGCGCACCCCGCTCGGCAGGTGGCAAGGGTTGTGAAGAAAAGAGGTTAAAGTCAAATTACGCAGCCCCGCCTCCGGGCCGCGTTGCGATGAAGCGGACCCGGCGCCGGACGAGCGGATCGGCCGGCGAAATCCCGGAAATGGTTGCGCTTCATCGCTCGTGCGACAATCTAGCGGCGATGAGCGAATTCGGGCGAGCGCCGCTGAAGGCCATTCTCGGCCCGACCAACACCGGCAAGACTCACCTCGCCGTCGAGCGAATGTGCGGCCACTCCTCCGGCCTGATCGGCTTCCCGCTGCGCCTGCTGGCACGGGAGATCTATGATCGGGTGGTGGCGCTCAAGGGCGCCAACCAGGTCGCTTTGCTGACGGGGGAGGAGAAGATCCTTCCCCCCCGGGCGCGATGGTTTCTCTGCACCGCCGAATCGATGCCGACGGACCGCGACTTCGCGTTCGTCGCCGTCGATGAAGGCCAGCTCGGTGCCGATCCGGAGCGCGGCCACGTCTTCACCGACCGGATGCTCAATGCCCGCGGCCGGGAGGAGACGATGATCCTCGGCTCCGAAACCCTCGCGCCGATGATCCGAAGCCTGCTCCCCAAGGCGGAGATCATCGGCCGGCCGCGCTTCTCGACGTTGAGCTATGCGGGACCGGCCAAGCTGTCGCGGCTGCCGCCGCGCTCGGCGATCGTCGCCTTCTCGGCTGAGCAGGTCTACGCCGTCGCCGAGATGCTTCGGCGGATGCGGGGCGGCGCCGCGGTGGTGATGGGCGTGCTGAGCCCGCGCACGCGCAACGCCCAGGTCGCCATGTATCAGGCGGGCGAGGTCGATTATCTCGTCGCCACCGACGCCATCGGCATGGGTCTCAACATGGACGTCACCCATGTCGCCTTCGCCGGCCTGTCCAAGTTCGACGGGCACCGCCGGCGGCGGCTGATGGTGGCCGAGATGGCGCAGATCGCCGGCCGCGCCGGGCGTCACCAGCGCGACGGCACGTTCGGCTCGCTGACCCTGGAGGGCGAGGCGCTTGCCGAGTTCCGCCCCGACGAGATCGAGGCCATCGAGGAGCATCGTTTCGCGCCGCTCGAGCATCTCTACTGGCGCGAAAGCGAGCTCGATTTCCGAAGCGTGGACGCGCTGATTCGGTCGCTCGAGCGGCGCCCCGCGCGGCGGGAGCTGAGGCCGGCGCCCGAAGCGGTCGACCTCGCCGTGCTGAGGCTCCTCTCCGGCGACCCCGCCGTGCTCGAGCGGGGGTCGGAGGCCAATGTCCGGCGGCTTTGGGCCGCCTGCGGCCTCCCTGACTTCCGCAAGACCGGCCCCGAGCACCATTCCCGCCTCGTCGCCCGCATCTTCGCCCATTTGAGCGAAGGCGAAGGGCATATCCCGCAAGGCTGGTATGCCGCCGAGGTGGCCCGCCTCGACAACGTCCAGGGCGATATCGACACTCTGGCGGACCGGCTCGCGGGAGTGAGGACCTGGGCTTATATCGCCCACCGCGCCGACTGGCTCGCCGCGCCGGCGGACATGGCGGAACGGGCGATGGCGGTCGAGGAGAAGCTTTCCGACGCGCTTCACGAGCGGCTCACCCAGCGCTTCGTCGACCGCCGCACCTCGGTGCTGATGCGGGATCTGGGCAAGAAGGGCACCGGCGAGTTCCCGGTGCTGATCGATGAGCAGGGCGAGGTCAGCGTCGGCTCCTACGCCATCGGTCGGCTGCAGGGCTTCGCCTTCGAGGTCGATCC
>DASZEO010000149.1:0-9298 GCA_035940755.1 Allosphingosinicella sp.
CGCTCGCGCCACGCGCCGTCCGAATCGCGGTAGCGCAGCCGAAGCGTCCGCACCCGGTCGATCAGCGGGACGACCGCCAGCGGCTCGCTCGCGCCGTCGACATGGGCGTAGCTGACCCGTTCGATCGCCCCCGCCCGCAGCCGGTACTCCACCCGCTGAAGCGCCGGCCCATCGCCGGAGTCCCAGCCGCGCCGCACGAACGCCATCAGCAGCGGCGCCTCGCCGCCGCTTCCGGCGAAGGCCCGCCGCGGCCGGCCGCCCTCGTCGCGGTAGATTCGGGGCGCCGCCTGCGCCAGATCCGCGCCGAGCAATGCCCCCACCCGCCGCAGCTCTCCGACCTCGGCCAGCAGCCGGTCGGAGCTTTCCTGCGTCCGCGCGGTCACCGTCAGCAGCGCCACCCCGGCCGCCGTCAGCATGCCGAAGATCGACAGCGCGATCAGCATCTCGACCAGCGTGAAGCCGTTGCGCTTCACGGCGCTCCCCGCCGGAACAGGATCAAAGTCGCCCGTCCCGGGCCGCCGGCCGAATTCTCTACCCGGACCTCGATCTGCTGGATGCGGGCCTCGGGCGAGCGTGCCGTCACCCTGCTCCACGACCAGCGCCGGCCGCCATTGACGGCCTCGCCGGTCAGCGTCCCGAACGGCGGCGGCTCGGGGTCGCTCAGCACCTCGACCGCCAGGTTGCGCGCGACGATCTGCGCCAGCGCCTGCTCCTGCAGCCGGGCGCTGTTGCCGGCGGTAGCGCCGCCGAGCCGGAGCAGCGCCAGCGCCGCCAGACTGAAGATCGCCAGCGCGACCAGCATCTCGATCAACGTGAACCCCTCTTCCGAGGCCTTAGCGGCGGACACGGATGGTCCCGTCGGCGGCGATCTCGACCGCGGCCTGGCGCCGCCCGCGCCGGAGCGTCACCTGGAGCGGGTCGGCAAGCCCGGTGGAATCGAAGCGCACCCGCGCCTGCGCCCCCTCCCCCGCCTGCGCCACCGTTCCCTCCGCCCAGTCATAATGGCCGCCGGGCCGCCATTCGCCCCGCACCCGCCGCGCCACGTCATAACCGTCGGCGCCGACCAGCAGCGCCACCGGCCTCGACTCGATGATGGCGGAATCCCGTGCCGCCTTGGCCCGCGCTGCGAACCGCTGCGCCTCGGCCTGGACGCTTCCGCCCCGCTCCGGCATCGCCAGCACGACGGCAGCACTTGCGAGCCCGACGATGACGATCACCACCATCAGCTCGATCAGCGTGAACCCGCGCTCGGCATGCCGGAAGAGTGGCCTTTCCCTCATGGGCGCATTCCACTCCCAACCGCCCGTCCTTGCAACTACCCTTTCGCGCCCGCAGCGGCAGCCGGCCATCGCCGCCTCTCGTGGAACAGGCGAAGCAGCCGCTCCTGCAGCGCGCCGGCATCTCCGGCGTCGAGGTCGACGATCTCCGGTGCGCGGATCACCGCCGCACCGGCCGTGTCGACAAGCAGGCTCGCCAGGCGCAGCCGGCGCTGCACCGGCCCGCTGCTGACCACGATCGTCTGCGTCTTCTCGAACGGAATCGTCCAGATGCGGCGCTTGAACAGCCCGGACGTGACGAACAGCGCCTGCCCGTCCAGCGCATAGGCATGCTTGCGCCAGCGCAGCAGCGCCGCCAGGCCCACCGCGCCGGCCGCCGCGGCGGCGATCGTCAGCCGCGGCTCGAAGACCAGCGCCGCGCTTACCAGCGCGATCGCGAGCACCACCGGCGGCCCCGCCCTTCGCACCCACGCCCGCCGCGGCAGGCGCTCGAAATCCCGCCGCGGCGGCGGTGCCGGGAAGCCCGCTTCGGCGAGCACCGCTGCGACTTCCTCCAGCCGCGCAAACGGCGCCGCCACCTGGACGCCGCCCTCCGCCCGGTCCGCGCCCAAAGTCTGGAACGACAGCCGGTACCATCCCAACAGCCGCGACAGCAGGTCGCTCTCCACCAGCGCCACCTGCGTGCGCCGGATGGGGATCACCACCTCCGACAGCGTGAACAGGCCGCGCCGCCGCCTCAGCCCGCCCGGCGCCCGCGTCAGCCGGAAGCCGAAATCGCGAGCCGCCGTCCGCGCCACGCCGGTCAGGATTCCCAGCAGCAGCAACAGCCCAATCAGCACCGCCGTCACGCGCAGATTTGCGAGGCCGGCGGCCGCGTCGGCTCGCTTCGGGTTCAGCCACTCCGTCATATCCACCAGCCCGAACTGGTCCAGATACTGGAAGATGCCGAATATCACCGCCAGGAATAGCAGCGAAAAATCGAACAGGCCGGACTGGAGCAGGCGAAGGACCCCCAGCTCGAACAGTACCGGCTCCTCCGCCGCCTCGGCCGAAGCGGCGGCGGCGCCATGGCGGACATGGTCGCGAAGCTCCGAAGCGTCGGCGAGCGCGATCATGTCGAGGTCGCCCTCGTCGGCGGCCGACCCGCCGGTCTCGATCTTCACCCGTGCCGTGCCGAGCAGCCGGGCGAGCAGCGGCCGCTCGATCGCAATGTCCTGGATCCGGTCGTAAGGGATGACCCGCCGCCGCCGGCGCACGATGCCGCTCTCGATGACGATCTCGCTCGGCCCCACGGTGTAGCGGAAGCGCCACCAGCCGAGCAGCGCCACCGCCAGCCCGAAGACCGCGGCCACCGCCGCGAACAGCAGCACCCGCGCCAGCCCCTCCTGAACGATCACCGCCGCATAGGCCACCCCGCCGCCGAGCATCTGCGGCACGATCCGCACCGAGCGGGCGATCAAAGTGGCCGGATGGAGCCGCCGCGGCTGCGGCGGTGGCGCCTCGCTCACGCCAGTTCCTGGCGGATCTTGGCGCGGATCCGCTCGCGCATCGCCTCCGCCTCCGCGTGCGGCAGCCCGGGGAGCGGCACCGCCGCGCCGCGCGTGCCGGCGGTATGGAGGATCAAAGTCGCCAGCCCGAAGCGGCGCTCGACCGGCCCCTGCGCCACGTCGATATGCTGGACCCGCCCGAACGGCACCACCGTGCGCACCCGCACCAGCAGGCCGTGGCGCACATGCAGCTCGTCCTCGCCCTCACGATAGCCCCAGGCGCGATACCGCCGCCGCGGCAGCACGAGGACTGCGAGCAGCACCAGCGCCGCCACCGCCGCCGGCAGCGTCCCCACCGGCAGCGCCGCCGCCTCGCGCAACGCCCCGCGGTCCACGGCCGCGGCGAGAAGCAGCGGCAGCAGGCCCGCGACCGCCGCCCGCACCCTCAGCACCCACAATTGGCGCGGGTCGAGCGGCGTCATGAGCCTTTCGCCGACTGGATCGTTGCCTTCCACGCCGCCTCCCGCTGCCGGTCAGGCTTGTCGTGACATTCTACGCCGGGCAGGGAAAGGGGGCTGGTCAAACGGAGAGCCGCGCATGCCGTCACGTTCGCTGGTCCGCGTCATGCTCGTCGGGGCGGGCATCGTCGTGGCTGCGCTGCTCGTCTTCGCTGCCTACCGCCATCTGACGGCGCGGCCGGAGCCGCAGACGCTGCCGCCCGACTTCGACCCCCGCAACTACGTACGCGGGGGTGCGCAGCTCGATGCGCCCTATCTAGTGACCGATTACGATGTCGTCGACGCCATGCTGTCGATGGCGCAGGTTCGTCCCGGCGACTTCGTGGTCGATCTCGGCTCCGGCGACGGCCGTATCCTCATCGCCGCCGCCAAGAGCCACGGCGCCCGCGGGCTCGGTGTGGACATCGATCCGGCCCGAGTCCGCGAGGCGACGCAGAATGCCGAAACGGCTGGTGTGGCCCGTCGCGTCGAGTTCCGCCGCGAGGATCTGTTCCAGACGCCGATCGCCGAGGCCGATGTCGTTACCCTTTATTTGACTCCCGAAGTGAACGTCCGGCTGCGCCCCCGAATCCTGTCGCAGATGCGGCCCGGCGCCCGGGTCGTGAGCCACGATTACGACATGGGCGACTGGCGCGCCGACCAGCGCGAGCGGATCGGGACGGCGACCGTCTTCCTCTGGATCGTCCCCGCACGGCTCGGAGGCCGCTGGACGATGACTATCGGCGGCCAGACGCTGCCGCTCGAATTCCAGCAGCATTATCAGCAGCTCCACGGCGTCCTCGGCAGCGCGCGCGTCGAGCAGGGGGTGGTTTCCGGGCCCCGAGTGCGCTTCGTCGCCAGCGTCGGCGGCGTCCGGCGAGTCTTCGAAGGGCGCCTCGACGGCAATGCCATCGTCCCCGTCGCCGCAGATGCCGGCTGGCGCGCCGTGCGCGCCGGCTGAAGCGCATGCGCTTTCGCTTCGCACTGATCGGCCTCGCCCTCGCCTGGGGCGTGATGCTGCTGTTCGGCGCAATGGAGTTCGATCGCGGGCTGTTGATGTTTTTCTATGCCGGCGACCATCCGGCGCTCGCCACCTTCGCGCGCTGGGCGACCGAGCTTGGCGGTCTGAAGGTCGTCGTCCCGGCCACCGCCGCCGGCGCCGCTTTCCTCCTCTATCGGCGCGATTGGCGGGGCGCGGTGCTGCTCGTCGCCATCACCCTCTCCGGCCGTCTGCTCGTGTCGCTTCAGAAGGACTGGACCGGCCGCATCCGGCCCGACCCGCACGGCCATCTCGTCCAGGTCGAATCGCTCTCCTTCCCGAGCGGCCATTCCGCCAACGCCACCCTGGTGTGGCTGTGCCTCGCCTTGCTCCTGCCCTTCCCGCCGCGAGTGAAGCCGTTCGCGGTCTGGACGGCGGTGTGGATCGCGCTCTGCGTCGGCGCGTCGCGCGTGATGCTCGGCGTCCACTGGCCCAGCGACGTCATCGGCGGCTGGGCCTTCGGCCTCTTCTGGACGCTGCTGCTGCTCCCCTTGTCGGGCCACGAAGCCGATCAGGGAACGCCGCCTGGCGCTCGGCATTCTGCGCGCTGAAGGAGAATGACCATGGCCGACAAGACCCGCCCGGACGATTCGGAGCTGATCGAAAGCCTCGAGGACGCCCCCAGCCAAGGCGGCTCCTCGGGCGGCAACCTCCAGCGCAAGATCGGCGCCCGCGCCGAGGAGATGGACGAAATCGGCGACGGCGACGGCCCCGCCCGGGTCCGCGCCCGCGACAAGACCGAAGGCGCGGATCTGCCCAGATTCAATCCGTGATCCCGTCTTCACGGGCAATGACGATCGGCCGCTGAACGCGGCCGGCGATGCTCCGCGAAGGGCTCACGCCCCCCTTCGCAACAATTCCCTTACGAGAATGTCAAATCTTGCCTGCACCTCTCTGACGCCGAGCAGGCCCCCGTTGATCGCCCTGCGGTCGTCCTCGACCCCCGGGGTCGCCGCCGGGACGTCGAGATTGTGCGACTTCCAGAACCATCCGGCCGACATCATCCCGCCTTCCGGCGTGCGGACATAATCGGGCACCTGGTCGACCGTGAGGCCCATGGCCTGTCCGAACATTGTGTGATTGGCCCTGCCGGTGAGCTGCTTCGGCCCGTATCCCCTGAATTTCCAGCCGTCGCCCGGCTCGGTATTGCCGAGGTTGCGCCTCCCGAAGTCACCGCCGTAAAGAATGTTCGCCAAGGCCTCCTGATCGGCCGGGTGCTGGGGGCTGCGACCGAAGCGGCGGGCGTCAGCCTCGCTGATGCGGTGACGGCCGAACGTCTTGAGAAGCCCCTGCACTGAATAATTGAGGTTTTCCGTAAGCCGGGTGAGACCCGCGCTCTCGACGTTGATGTTGGCGAGGAACGAGGCCACTTCGCGCACCGTGTCTATGCCCCAGCGGATGCAGGCTTTCCGGGTCGGCTCCACCCATTTTGCGAGCTCCACCTCGTTGTTCGCCGGAAAGGCGAGCTTGAGCAGCGGCAGGTCGATGGCCTGCTGCGCTTTGGTCTGTGCGACGGTCACGACCGCCTCGGGGGCCTTGGGCTGAAGCGGCTGGGCCGCCGGCTCGAACTTCGCTTCCGCCGCCTTGCGCAGCTCGAGCAGGATCGCGTCGTAGGTGCGGTCGCCAGCATCGCCGTCGATGCCGTCCTTGTTCGGGCCGCTCGTGCCCAAGGTATAGCCGCGCGCCTTCAGGATTTCCTGGATGTCGCGGACTTTCGCGTTGAACGCCATGGTCGCCTCCCTCGGGGGCTATTCCATGGCTTTTAGCTCATCCCCTGGAGGATCGGAAGCGGATTACTTGCCTCTTCGATACACCGCGGTCACATTGTTGGCGGGCATCTCGATCAGCCGTTCGAAACGTAGGCCGCAACTTTGCGCCTCGGCCCCGACCGCCTCCAGCGCGCGCAGCCCCCAGTCCGGATTCCGGGCTCTGAGCGACTCGTCGAAAGCCTCGTTGCTCGGCGCGGTCGGGACGGCGGGGCGCAGAAAAGGACCGTACAGTATGAGAGGGCCTCCGGGGTTCAGCAGCCGCCCGGCGCCGCGCATCAGGCCAACGGTCGCGTCCCACGGGCTGATATGGGTCATGTTGATGCACAAGACCGCGTCGGCGGCCTCGATCGGCCACTGCGCCGAGCGCGCATCCAGAGCGATCGCCGGCAGCAGATTGAACAGCCCGGCCTGCGAGCGCCACGCCTCGATCGAGCGAATGGCCGCCGGATCGGCGTCGCTGGGCTGGAACAACAGCTTCGGGAAAGCGCGAGCGAAATGCACGGCATGCTCGCCGGTCCCGCTCGCCACCTCGAGGACCAGCCCCCGATTGGGCAGCACCTCGCGCAGCACATCGATGATCGGCGCCGCGTTGCGCGCCACGTGCGGCGCCGAGCGGCGGTGATCGGTCACTCCGCCGCCTGAGCCTCGCCGGCTTCCTTCCAGACCAGCACCGGCCGCCGCGCCGCCAGCGTCTCGTCGAGGCGGCGGCGCGGGGCGTGGACGGGCGCCGCCTTGAGCGCGGGGTCGCCGGCCTTGGCGCGTTCGGCGACCGAGCGCATCGCGCCGATGAACTCGTCCAGCGCCGCCTTCGATTCGGTCTCGGTCGGCTCGACCAGCATTGCGCCGTGCACGACCAGCGGGAAATACATGGTCATCGGGTGATAGCCTTCGTCGATCAGCGCCTTGGCGAGATCGAGCGTGGTCAGGCCGCCGGCGAAGCCTTTGTCGCTGAACAGCGCCTCGTGCATGCACGGCCCGCTCGCGGCGAACGGCGCCTCGAGCACGCCTTCGAGGCTGCGCAGGATGTAATTGGCGTTGAGCACCGCATCTTCCGCCACCTGCCTCAGCCCGTCGGCGCCGTGGCTGAGGATGTAGGACAGAGCTCGGGTGAACATCCCCATCTGGCCGTGGAAGGCAACCATCCGGCCGAAGCTTGAGCCGTGATGCTCCCCTGCGGTCTCCTCCTCGACTAGCGTGAACTCGTCCCCGTTCTTCTCCACGAACGGCAGCGGCGCGAACGGCGTCAGCGCTTCGGAAAAGACCACCGGCCCCGAGCCCGGGCCGCCGCCGCCGTGCGGAGTCGAGAAGGTCTTGTGGAGGTTGATGTGCATCGCGTCGATGCCGAGGTCGCCCGGACGGACCTTGCCGACGATGGCGTTGAAGTTGGCGCCGTCGCAATAGACGAGGGCTCCCGCCGCGTGGACCGCCTCGGAAATGGCGATCATGTCGGGCTCGAACAGGCCGCACGTATTGGGGTTGGTGATCATCAGCGCGGCGACGTCGTCGCCAAGCCTCGCCTTCAGCGCCTCGAGATCGACCCGGCCGCGGCTGTTGGCGGGGATGCCCTCCACCCGGTAACCAGCGAAGGCGGCGGTGGCCGGATTGGTGCCGTGCGCGCTTTCCGGGACCAGCACCACTTCGCGCATATCGCCGCGCGCTTCGAGCGCGGAGCGGATCGCCAGCAGCCCGCACAATTCCCCGTGCGCGCCGGCCTTTGGGCTCATCGCCACCGAGTGCATGCCCGTAAGCTTGATCAGCCACTCGCCCAGCCGGTGGATCAGCTCCAGCGCGCCCTGCACCGTGTCGAGCGGCTGCAGCGGATGGATGTCGGCGAAGCCGGGCATCCGCGCCACCTTCTCGTTGAGCCGCGGATTGTGCTTCATCGTGCACGATCCCAGCGGAAAGAGCCCCAGGTCGATGGCGTAATTCTGCCGGCTCAGGCGCGTATAATGCCGAACCGTCTCCGGCTCGGACAAACCGGGGAGCCCGACCGGGCGATTGCGCAGGAGCGACCCCAACTTGTGTCCCTGCGAAAGCACGGACCCAGCCTGGGCTCCTCCCTGCGCAGGAGCACAATGTTCGAAATCGACGCCCGTCCGATCCGTCGCTCCGATCTCGAAGCTCAGCGGCTCCTCGAGCATCAGCGCGCGGTTGCCGGTATAGGTCTCCGCCGGCGCCCGGCGCTCCGCCTGCGGCCGCTCGGGCCGCCAACCGCTTTCGTTGATGGTCATGCCAAAGTCTCCTCGAGCGCAGCGGCGAAGCTGTCGATATCCTCATCGGTCGTCGTCTCGGTGACGGCGACGACCAGCCCCCGCTCCAGCGACTCGTTGCCCGGGTAGAGCCGGCCGAGCGAGACTCCGCCCAGGATGCCGCGCTCGGCCAGGTCGCGCACCACCGGCCGAGCCTCGCGGTCCAGCACCAGAGTGAATTCGTTGAACGTCGTGCCGTTGAGCACCCTTGCCTCGGCGATGCCGCCGAGCCGCTCCGCCGCTCGCAACGCCCGCACATGGTTGATCTGCGCCAGCTGCCGAAGCCCCTTCTCGCCGAGCAGGGTCAGGTGGATGGTGAAGGCGAGCGCGCACAGCACCGAGCTGGTGCAGATGTTCGACGTCGCCTTCTCGCGCCTGATATGCTGCTCGCGCGTCGACAGCGTCAGCACGAAGCCGCGCTTGCCTTCCGCGTCCTGGGTCATGCCGGCGAGCCGCCCCGGCATCTGCCGGACATATTTCTCGGCGCAGGCGAACAGCCCGACATAGGGCCCGCCGAACTGAAGCCCGACGCCGAGCGCCTGGCCTTCGCCCACGACGATGTCGGCGCCCATCTCGCCGGGGCTCCTCAGCATCCCCAGCGCCACCGGCTCCGTGACGACGCCGATCAGCAGCGCGCCCTGCTCGTGCGCCCGCGCGGCCAGCTCCGACAAATCGGCGCAGCGGCCGAGAATGTCGGGATATTGGAACACCACGCAGCTCGTCTCGCCGTCGATCAGGTCGAGCAGCCGCCCCGCGTCGGTTTCCGCCTCGAGCCGCGGCGGCTCGGTCACCAGCACGTCGCCGGTGAAGCGCGCCATCGTCTTCGCCACCGACACGTAATGCGGGTGAAGCCCGGACGAGAGGATCGCCTTGCCGCGCCGCGTGATCCGCCGCGCCATGCTGATCGCCTCCCAGCACGAGGTCGAGCCGTCGTACATGGAGGCGTTGGCGACGTCGCACCCGAAGAGCCGCGCGACCTG
>DASZEO010000150.1:0-10640 GCA_035940755.1 Allosphingosinicella sp.
CGGATCGCCTTCGGCAAGGACTATAAGGCCAAGCGCAAGATCGCGATCATCCCCGAGGAGGGCGGCGATCCGGTCGAGTATCTGGTGCCGAAGTCCAAGGTCATCGACGTTCAGGAAGGCGACTTCGTCAAGCGCGGCGACAATCTGATCGGCGGCTCGCCCGATCCGCACGACATCCTGGAGGTGCTCGGCGTCAAGGCGCTGGCGGAATATCTCGTCTCCGAGATCCAGGAGGTCTACCGGCTGCAGGGCGTCAAGATCAACGACAAGCACATCGAGGTGATCGTCCGCCAGATGCTGCAGAAGGTCGAGATCACCGAGAGCGGCGACAGCACCTTCCTGGTCGGCGAGCAGATCGACCGGCAGGAGATGAACGAGGCCAACGTCAAGCTGAAGGCGGGCAAGAAGAAGCTCGCCGAAGGCAAGCCGGTGCTGCTCGGGATCACCAAGGCCAGCCTGCAGACGCGAAGCTTCATCTCGGCCGCCTCCTTCCAGGAGACGACCCGGGTGCTCACCGAAGCGTCGGTCCAGGGCAAGGTGGACAGCCTCGAGGGCCTCAAGGAGAACGTCATCGTCGGACGCCTCATCCCGGCCGGGACCGGCGCGGGCATGAAGCGGATGCGGGTCGCCGCCTCGTCGCGCGATGCGGCGCTTCGCGCGCAGCACCGGGCGATTCAGGAGGCGCTGATCGCGGCCAATTCGGCGGAGGAAGAGCATGCCGCCGAGCTCGCCCAGGGGCCGGAGGCGGCGATCAACGCCGATCCGCTCGCCGAGGTGGCGCCGAGCGGCCACGGCACCGACGCCGATGCCGGCGATTATCTGCGCGCCGGCGCCGAGACCGACCGCAGCTGACGATCGGACGACGCAAAAAGGAAGCGCCCCGCCGGACCCCCGGCGGGGCGACTTCGTTGGAGCGCCGATGAAGGAAGCCCTGACCCTCTTCATGCTGGCGATGCTGGTGCTGCCAATGCTGATCGGCGTGCGGCGGCTGCGGCGCCTGCAGCGGCGCCCGCCGCCGGGCGATCCTCGCTGAATCGCTGACGAGCCTGCGCTTTGTCTTCCCGAGCCCCAGCCCTTGTTTCGCCGGCGATGGACGCGCCCGGCCTCCGCATCGCCCTGTTCAGCGGCAACTACAATTATGTCCGCGACGGCGCGAACCAGGCGCTGAACAGGCTGGTCGACTTTCTGCTGCGCCAGGGCGCGTCGGTCAGGATCTATTCGCCGACCGTGGCCGAGCCCGCCTTCCCGCCCAATGGCGAAGTCGTGCACATACCGAGCGTCTCGATCCCGCGGCGCAAGGAATATCGGATGCCGATCAGGCTGCCGTGGCGCGTGCGGCGCGACATCCGGCGGTTCGCGCCCAACATTTTCCACGTGGCCAGCCCGGACGTGCTCGGCCACCGCGCGGTGACGCTTGGGCGCAGAATGGAGGTGCCGGTCGTCGCCTCGGTGCACACGCGGTTCGAGACCTATTTCCGCTATTACGGCCTCGCCTTCCTGGAGCCGCTCGTCCAGGCGGGCCTGCGCCGCTTCTACCGCCGATGCGACGCCATCTTCGCGCCGTCCGATTCGATGGCCCAGCTGCTTCGCGATCAGCGGATGAACTATGACGTGCGCATCTGGACCCGCGGCATCGACCGTGAGATCTTCAACCCCGGCCGGCGCGACCTCGGCTGGCGTCGGTCGCTGGGGATCGAGGACGACCTGCCGGTGATCGGCTTCGTCGGCCGGCTCGTGATGGAAAAAGGGCTCGACGTCTATTCCGACACGATCGACCGGCTCGCGCGGCGCCAGGTGCGCCACAAAGTGCTGGTGGTCGGCGAAGGCCCGGCGCGCGAGTGGTTCGAGCAAAGGCTGCCCGAAGCGGTTTTCGTCGGCCAGCTCGAGGGGGAAGAGCTCGGCCGGGCCGTCGCCTCGATGGACGTGCTGTTCAATCCGTCGGTCACCGAAACTTTCGGCAACGTCACGCTGGAGGCGATGGCGGCCGGATTGCCGGTGGTGGCGGCGAGCGCGACCGGGAGCCTCAGCCTGGTCGACGACGGCGTGACCGGGCGCCTGATCCGACCGGGGGCATGCGACCGCTTCGCCGATGCGCTCGCTTTTTATTGCCAGAACAAGGAGGCGCGGCTGGCGGCCGGCCGCGCGGGCTGCGAAGCGAGCCGGCGCTACGGCTGGGACGAGGTCAACCAGGAGCTGCTCGATTCCTACGTCGCCATCGTCCGCCAGCATGCCGCCGGCGGCCGGCAGCGGCCGCTGAGCCTAACCTGAAACGACACGGAGCGACCGAGTGACCACTGACAGCGTGCTGATCGGCAAGGCCGGCGAACTGCCGCAGGGCCTGCGCCTCGACCGGGCCAACCGCCACGGCCTCATCGCTGGAGCGACCGGCACCGGCAAGACGGTGACGCTGCAGGTGCTTGCCGAGAGCTTCTCCGCCGTCGGCGTCCCCGTCTTCGCCGCCGATGTGAAGGGCGACCTTGCCGGCATCGCCATGCCCGGCGGACCCGAGCAGAAGGCGCATGAGGCCTTCACCCGCCGCGCCGCCGAGATCGGCCTTGCCGACTACAGCTATGGCGAGGCGCCGGCGATCTTCTGGGACCTGTTCGGCGAGCAGGGCCATCCGATCCGCACCACCGTCTCGGAAATGGGGCCGCTGCTGCTCGCGCGGCTGCTCGGCCTCAATGAGACCCAGGAGGGCGTGCTCAACATCGCCTTCCGCCTCGCCGACGAAGAGGGCCTGCTGCTGCTCAACCTGGCCGACCTTCAGTCGCTGCTCGCGCACTGCGCCGACCAGGCGGCGGAGCTCTCCGCACAGTACGGCAATGTCAGCCGGGCATCGGTCGGCACGATCCAGCGCCAGCTGCTGGCGTTCGAGGCGCAAGGGGCGGACCGCTTCTTCGGCGAACCCGCGCTCGACATCCAGGACTTCCTCAGGGTGGACGACTCCGGACGCGGCTATATCGGCATCCTCGCCGCGGAGCGGCTGATGCAAAGCCCGAAGCTCTACGCGACCTTCCTGCTGTGGCTGCTGTCGGAGCTGTTCGAGGAGCTGCCGGAGGTGGGCGACCTCGCCAAGCCGCGCCTGGTCTTCTTCTTCGATGAGGCGCATTTGCTGTTCGAGGACGCACCCAGGGCGCTGCTCGAGAAGATCGAGCAGGTCGTTCGCCT
The DNA here is from genome assembly GCA_035940755.1 of Allosphingosinicella sp. GTDB lineage: Bacteria > Pseudomonadota > Alphaproteobacteria > Sphingomonadales > Sphingomonadaceae > Allosphingosinicella. Next base: position 3,169 of record DASZEO010000150.1, read on the forward strand.
GATCCGGTCGAAGGGCGTGGGCGTCTATTTCGTCACCCAAAACCCGCTCGACATCCCCGACTCGGTGGCGGGGCAGCTCGGCAACCGCATCCAGCACGCGCTTCGCGCCTTCACCGCCAAGGACCAGCGGGCGGTCCGCGCGGCGGCCGAGACGTTCCGGATCAATCCCGAGCTCGATGCCGAGGCGGCGATCACCGAGCTTCGCACCGGCGAGGCTTTGGTGTCGGCGATCGACGAGCAGGGCGCGCCCAGCCCTGTGCAGCGCACGCTGATCGCGCCGCCGCGGTCGCGCGCGGGCCCGCTGTCGCCGCGCGAGCGCGAAGTGCTGCGCGGGATGTCCCCGGTCGGCGCGAAATATGACGTGCCGGTGGACCGGGAAAGCGCTCACGAGATCCTCAAGACGCGTGCGGATGCCGCGGCGCGGGCCGCCGAGGAAGGCAAAGCGGCGCGCGAGGCGGAAAAGGCGCAGGTCCGGCTCGACCGCGAGCGGGCGCGCGAGGCGCGCGAGCGGCGCCGCAACGCGCCGCTTCATGAGGACATGGCGCGCCAGCTCGGCCGGTCGGTGCAGCGCCAGCTCACCAACCGCGTCGCCGGCCAGATCGTGCGCGGCATCCTCGGCGGCCTGTTCCGCGGCCGCTAAGGCGCTATTTCAGCCGCTCGATCTTCTGGGCGGCTTCGTCGAGGATCGCGGCGACCTCGTGCAGCGTCTGCTCGGTCACCTCGTCGCGCGTCACCCGGTGCCACAACGCCGACAGCAGGTTGCCGACGGCGCGCTTGATCGGCGCGCCTCCCGCCTTGCGCTGGTCGCTGCCCATGTCTTCGAGCCGGGCGAGCAGCGCCTCCACCTCGTCGGCCTTTTCGTGGAGATGGGTCCGCCCTTCTTCGGTGACGGCAAAGGCCTTGCGCGGCCCCTCCCCCTTCGCCTCTTCGATAAAGCCCATGTCCTGGAGCATCGTCAGCGTCGGATAGACGACGCCGGGGCTCGGCGCGTAGGTGCCGTGGGTCATGTCCTCGATGGCGCGAATGAGGTCGTAGCCGTGGCGGGGCTGGTCGGCGATCAGCTTGAGGAGGACGAGGCGAAGCTCGCCGGGCTCGAATACCCGCCGCCGCCCGCGCCGGCGGCGTCCGCTGCCGTCCCAGTCGCCTTCCCAGCCGCCCCAGCCGCCTTTGCCCCAGGGCCCGCGCGGGCCGAAGCCGATCGCGAACAGCCCTTCGGGAAACTCGATCCCCGGCCCGCAGCCGTGCATCCTGAAACGCATGTTCGATCTCCTGCTCAAGATGGGGCGGAGATATATCTTAGGTGAAGATACGTCAAGATATATCTTCTGGTAAGCACCAACGAAAAAGGGCGGCCGCCGAAGCGACCGCCGTCTTGAACTCGTTGAGTGGCTAGAGCCCTCAGCCTTCGGCCGTCTCCGTCTCCGGGGTCGCGGTGGCCGCAACGGCCTGGCCGGCGCGCGGGTCGCGGCGCTCGGCGATGCGCGCTGCCTTGCCGGTGCGGCCGCGCAGATAATAGAGCTTCGCGCGGCGGACCGCACCGCGGCGCACGACCTCGATCGAATCGACGTTGGGCGAGTAAAGCGGGAAGACGCGCTCGACGCCCTCGCCGAAGCTGATCTTCCTCACGGTGAACGAGCTTCCGAGGCCCTTATTGGCCCTGGCGATGCACACGCCTTCGAAATTCTGGATGCGGGTGCGGTCGCCCTCGACCACCTTGACGCCGACGCGTAAGGTGTCGCCCGGGCGGAAGTCGGGGATCGGCTTGGCCGACTTGAACTGCTCGATGGCCTCGGCCTCGAGCTGCTGGATGAGGTTCATCTCATTCGTCCTTGTTCTTGTTCCGCTGCGCGCCAGAGGGCGGTGGCCTTCGCGCGTCCCCGTGACGCTCGATCAGGTCCGGCCGCCTTAGCCGTGTTTCCTCTTCCGCCTTGGCTTTTCGCCAGGCGGAGATTTTCGCATGATCCCCCGATCGCAGCACTTCGGGAATCCTGCGCCCTTCCCATTCATTAGGTCGGGTATAATGCGGATATTCGAGGAGGCCGCCTTCGAAGCTCTCCTCCTCGCCGCTCGCGGCCGCGCCCATAACATCGGGGAGCAGCCTGACGCAAGCATCGAGCAGGACGAAAGCGGCCGTCTCGCCGCCCGAAAGCACATAATCGCCCACCGAGACCGCGACAATCGGCCGGGCCTCGAACAGCCGCTCGTCAATGCCTTCGAAGCGGCCGCACAGGATCGAGACGCCGGGGCCGGCGGCGAGCGCCCGCACCCGCGCCTGGGTGAGCGGCTCGCCGCGCGGGCTCATCGCGATCAGCGGCGCCTGCGGCCGCCGCTCGACGACATGATCGACGGCGCGGGCGAGCACGTCGGCGCGCATCACCATCCCCGCCCCGCCCCCGGCCGGGGTATCGTCCACCGAGCGGTGCCTGTCGGTCGAGAAGTCGCGGATCTGCACCGTTTCGAGCGACCAGATCCCCTGCTCCAGCGCCCGCCCCGCCAGGCTGTGCCCGAGCGGCCCGGGGAACATCTCGGGGTAGAGCGTGAGGATGGTGGAATGCCAAGTCACTACCCCGCCCAATTTTCTAGCTTGAGTTCGGGTACGTCCGAAAAGTCGCGCACGTTGTTGGTGACCAGTGTGGCGTCGAGTGCGAGCGCGTGGGCCGCGATCAGACGATCCAACTTGCCTCGCCGGAAAGGGACCCGAGCATAGGCGCGCGCCGCAGTCTCATCGAAAGAGCTGACTGGGAACACCTGGAGAAATCGCTCCAGGAGCATTTTCAGCTCATCCGAAGCCTGCGAGACACCGAGCACCAATTCTGCGCCCACGATGGCAGACACGCCGACGCTGCCCGGCTCGCACGCCGAAACGCGCATCTCCAGACGCGGCCGGGTCCTTGCCAGAAGATAGATGCAGCTGTTCGTATCGAGAAGATACGCGATGTGGCTCATCGTGGCTGGAGCCCAAGCAGATGCCATTCGCGAGGAATGTCCTCGAAATCGCCCTCGTCGCGGATTAGAGACGAAAAGCCAGGAATCGAGCCGTAAATACCGCTCAGGTCTATTTTCTTCGACGGGTCGTCGTACTTGACAGGCTCTACGATGTAGCTGCCCCGCTCTTCCCGAACGACGACCTCGGTCCCCGGTCCGATGCCGAGTGCCTTCGGCAGTCGTACGGCGACTGAATTGCCTGATTTGAACGTGCGGGTCGTCTTCATAGCATCGGCTTTGTGTATATACCTGGCGTATATACATCATGCGGATCACTGGTTCAACGGCACCACCTCGAGCTGGAGCTCCTGGATGCCGGCGGGCGTGGTGGGGGCGAGCAGCAAGTCGCCGCGCAGGCTGCCGCGCTCGCAGGTCCAGGTGAAGCGGCCCGAGAGGTTGCCGGTGGCGGTGATCGGGGCGTCGGTGCGGCACTCGCCGATGACGAGCTTCAGGCCGGCGAGGTCGCGCGCCCAGCTCTCGCCCGAGCGGTCCATCAAGAAGTTCATCGCCAGCAGGTCGCCGGCGGCGTCGACGCGGCCCTCGCGGTAGATGGCGCCGACGGCACGGTAACCGGCGGCGAGCGCCTCGCTGACCGGCATCGTCCGCCCGGGCAGCAGTCCGGCGCGCTGAAGGTCCATCGCCGAGTCCCAGGCTGCGGGCACCGGCGCCGCATAGGTGCCGTTGGCGAAGGCGAAGATGCCGACGCCGTGCTGGGGCAAAAGCAGCAGGTAGGAGCCGTAGCCCGGATAGCCGCCGCCATGGGCCATGGTCGTGCCCAGCTCGCAGTCGGCGGCCACCCGGAACCCCATTCCGTAGGTGGCGGCCTGGCGGCAGGCGGCCTCGCCGGTGGCGCCAGGCCGCTGGGTCACGCTCGGGAAGTTGAGCCCCTGCGCGAGCTCGCGGATGCTCGAGCGGCGCACCGGCCCCTGCTCCGGCCCGTCGCGCGGCGGCCAGGCCTGGAGCAGCCAGCCGACATAGCGCGCATAGTCCGCAGCACTGGTCTGGACTCCGCCCATCGCCCCGAAAGCGCCGTGCGCCATATCGGGCTCGCGCGCCCAGGCATCATTCTCCCAGCGATAGCCGATCGCGCGCCGCTCGAGCGGGGACTCGGCGATGTCGTATCCCGTGGACGCCATGCCGAGCGGGCGCATGATCTCCTGCTCGATATAATCCTTGTACGGCCGGCCGGAGACGTTGCTGACGATGCGCCCCAGGATCGCGTAGCCGAAATTCGAATATTCGTAGCCGGTGCCGGGCGCCCGGGTCAGCGGCGGCCCCGCGGCGAGCATGCGCGTGAAGTCTTCCTCCGGCAGGATCTGCTGGCGGTCGCCCCAGGGATTGTCGGTGACGAAGCCGGCCGCGTGGCTGAGCAGGTCGCGCACGCGGATCCGCGGCGAATCCGACGTCGGATAGCGCCAGCCGCGCATCTCGGGGACGTAGGTCTCCGCAGGCGCGTCGAGCGACAGCCGCCCTTCATCGCGAAGCTTGAGGATCGCCAGCGCCGTGAACGCCTTGCTCATCGAGGCGATTCGGAAGAGGCTTTCGGCGGTGACCGGCCGGCGCGCCTCGATGTCCTGGACACCGCTGGTGCCGAGATGGACCAGCCGCCCGTCGCGAACCACGCCCCAGACCAGGCCGGGCACATGTTCCTGCTGCTGATATTGGCGGAAATGGGCATCGATCGCCGCTGCCACCTGCGGCGGAAGCGAGGAGGCAGGAGTCGGAGCCGGGGCCGGAGCCGGAGCGGGAGCCGCTGGCGGCGCCGTCGACTGAGCCAGGCTCGCGCCCGAAGCCCCGAGAAGAAGTGCCGCGAGCAGCCACCGACGCATCCGAACCCCCTCCCCCCTTTTCCAGCCACGATAGCCCGGGGGCACGCCAGGCGCCACACGGAACAATGACCGCGCGCCGGCGCTGGACCGGCCATGGACGAAGACAGCCTCGATTGCCTGATCGTGGGCGGCGGACCCGCCGGCCTCACCGCCGCCATCTACCTGGCGCGCTTCCACATGTCGGTGCGGGTCGTCGACGCCGGCCGCAGCCGCGCCGGCTGGATTCCCTGTACCCGCAACGTGCCCGGCTTCACTGAGGGAATAAGCGGCAACGAGCTGCTCGCCCGGATGCGGGCCCAGGCCGAGAAATATGGCTGCGCCTTCTCGACCGGACGAGTCACTCGCCTCGACCGGATCGACGGCGGCTTCAGCGCCGAATGGGGCGCAGGCTCCGCCACGGCCCGCACGGTCCTGCTCGCCACGGGCGTCAAGAACCGGCGCCCCGACATGGACGAGCAGCTGCACGACGAAGCGCTGGGCCGCGGCCTGATCCGCTATTGCCCGATCTGCGATGGCTATGAGGTCACCGACAAGAAGGTCGGCGTGATCGGCAGCGGATCGCACGGGGTCGCCGAGGCCGTGTTCCTTCGCGGCTATACCGCCGATATCACGCTGATCGCCCCGCACGACGCGCACGATCTGGCCGATGAGGACCAGGAGAAGCTGAGCTCGCTCGGCATCCAGACGATCGACGGCCCCTCGCGCGGCGTGGCTGCGCACAAGGATTGCATCGTCGTCGAGACGGCCGACGGCTTCCACGCCTTCGACAGCATCTATCCCGCGCTCGGATCGGACACTCACACCGAGCTCGCCGAGCAGGTGGGCGTGGCGCTCAGCTCGGAGACGGGCTGCGTCACGGTCGACGACCATCAACGCACCAGCGTCCCCGGCTTCTACGCGGCCGGCGACGTCGTCATCGGGCTGGACCAGATCAGCCACGCCATGGGCGAGGGCGGAGTCGCGGCGACCACGATCAGGAACGACTTGGCGAAGCAGCGGCCGCTGCTGCGTTAGAAGGGCGGGCTTGGCTCGGGCCAAGCGATCGGGCATCGAGCCATGATGGTCACCCACTTCGATCTCGAGCGGCGTGCGTCAGCCGGCGAAGCGGGCGCACAATTCACGCTCGGCGCCGACTTGCTGGCGCGCGCCGATTCGTTCGACATGTTCGCGCGCGGGGCGGCGCTGGTCGCGGCGGCGGCGCGGAACGGCCATGCCGAGGCCATGTTCACGCTGGCCACGCTCGAGGCCGTCGGCGCCGGCCGGCCGCGGAATTGGGTGCGCGCCTTCGACCGCCTCGAGCGCGCCGCTGAACTCGGCTCCGCGGAGGCGGGCGAACAGCTGCGGCTGCTCAGCTCGACAGGTTCCGCGCCGATCGCGGCCGCAGCCGACGACAAGGCGATGGCATGGTCGAGCCTCCGCGAAAGGATCAGCGCCGAGAAGCTGCTCCAGGTGCCGCATCCGCTTGCATTATCCGAGCAGCCGCGACTTCGCGTGTTTGAGCGCTTCGCTCACCCGGCGGAATGCGAGTGGCTGATTTCCCGGATGCGGCCGAAGCTTGGTCCGGCGCTGGTTTGGGACGAAGCGAGCGGATCCGGCAAGATCGACCCGGTCCGAAGCAACAGCGCCGTCGAAGTAAGCATCTCCGAGACGGATGTGGTTCTGGCGCTTCTTCGCGCGCGTATTTCCGCGGCGATGCGGCTGCCGGAGTTCATCTTCGAGGTCCCGCAGGTGATGCACTACAAGGTAGGACAGGAATTCAGGACGCACCACGACTATCTCGATCCCCAGGCGCCCGGGCCCGCCGCCGACATCGCCCGGCGCGGGCAGCGTATGGGCACCTTCCTCATTTTCCTCAACGAGGATTTCGACGGGGGGGAGACCGAATTCCCAAAGGCAGGCATCTCCTATCGCGGCCGCACCGGCGACGCTTTGTTCTTCGCGAACATCACGCCGGACGGCCGGCCGGACCCCATGTCCGTCCACGCCGGACGGCCGCCGACCCGAGGCGAGAAATGGATCTTCTCGCAGTGGATCCGCGATAGGGCGCCGGCGGGAGTTGCGCGCTAGGCGAGGAAGGCTGCATCGGCAACGATCCGGTCGCCTTCGAGATCGGCGATGCCGGGCCGGAACGGGATCAGAGCGCGCATGCCGTCCGGGCGCTCGATCTCGAGCAGGTCGCCGGCACCGAAATTCTCGACGGCGACGACGGTGCCGAGCGCCTGGCCGTCCAAAGTCTCACACGCGAGCCCGATCAGGTCGGCGAGATAATATTCCCCCTCCCCGAGCGGCGGCAGCGCGTCGCGCGGCACCGACAATAATTGCCCGCGCAGCGCTTCGGCGGCGTTTCGGTCCGCGATCTCGGCGAAGCGGACGATCGGATCCCCCTTGCCGCCCCTGACGGAGGTGAAGGTGAGCGTCCGCTCCCCGGCGAGCAGGCTCTTGTGGCGCTTGAGGCTGTCGAGGCTGTCGGCGAACAGCTTGAGGCGCACCTCGCCGCCGATGCCGTGCGCTCCGGCCACGGCGGCGAGAGTGACTCGGCCGTCAGCCATCAAGCGTCATTGCGAGGAGCGGAGCGACGAAGCAATCCAGAGGGAACCGGCGCCGCACTGGATTGCTTCGCTTCGCTCGCAATGACGAGAACGGGCATCAACCCTCCGC
>DASZEO010000151.1:0-7275 GCA_035940755.1 Allosphingosinicella sp.
CGTAATCGGGCGCGGCGACGAAGCTCAACGCGCCGGTGGCGGCGTCGATCTGGAAGCGCGCCGCGTCCGCGCCGCCGACGATCGAATAGACGATCCGGTCGCCGTCCACGTCGGTCGCGGCGACGTTGGTCACGGCGCGGCCATTCTCGGAAACGGCCAGCGAAGCGGCGGCGCCGCCGCCGTTCGAGGTGATCGAAAGGCCTTCATTGACGTTGCCGACGAGGATCTGGACCTTCTGCCACGTCATGAACTCGCCGTCGCTCGCGGCGACTTCGACCGTGTAGAAATTGGCGCCCGCCGCATCGGCCGGGGCCTCGTAATCGGGGGCTTCGACGAAGGTGAGGACGCCCGTGACGGCGTCGATCGCGAACCGGGCGGCATCCGGCCCGCCCACGATCGAATAGACGGCGGCAGTGCCGTCCGGGTCGTGAGCGACGACGGTGGTGACGTAGCTCTGCCCCTCGCTCAGCGAGACCGCGGCGCTGGTGCCGCCGCCATTGGAGACGATGTAGATGCCTTCGTTGGAATTCTCGATCCGGACCGAGAAGGCCTGGGTGTCGGTGAAGGCGCCGTCGCCGGCGCTTACTTCTACCTCGTAGACATTGTCGCCGTCGGAATCGCCCGGCGCCTCGAAGTCGGGCCGCCCGACGAAGGTCAGGAGGCCCGTCGCGGCATCGACCGCGAACAAGGCGGCGTCCGCGCCGCCGGCGATCGCATACCCCACAGTGTCGCCGTCCCGGTCGAAGGCCACGACCTGGCCGACCATCCAGCCATTCTCGGCCATCGTCAGGGCGACGGCCTCGCGCCCGTCATAGGAGACGATGTCGACGCCTTCGTTGACGTCGGCGACGGTCACGGCGAGGCTCTGGGTGTCGACGAAGCTGCCGTCGCTCGCCGCCACGACCACCGCGTAGATGCCGTCGCCATCGGCATCGCCGGGCATTTCATGGTCGGGCGCGGCGACGAAGGAGAGCGCGCCGGTCGCGGCGTCGATCTCGAAGCGCGCCGCATCGGCGCCGCCGACGATCGAAAAGACCGCGGCGTCGCCATCGATATCGACCGCGGCGACCGTCGCCACCGCCAACTGGTTCTCGTCGGCCGTCACGGCCGCTGAATCACCGCCCCCCAGCGAGGTGATCGATAGCCCCTCGTTGACGTTGCGGATGCGGATCGTGACGGCGACCGAGTCGGTCAGCGTCCCGTCGCTCGCGGTCAGCGTCAGCTCGTAGCCGTTGCTGCCCTGCGCGCTTCCCGGCGCTTCGAAATCGGGCGCCGTCTTAAACCGCAGCCAGCCGGTGGCCGGATCGTAGGTGAAAAGCCCGGCGTCCGGCCCGGACAAGGTCCAGCTGACCGCATCGCCGTCCGGATCGACGGCGCCGAACAGGCCGAAATCGGCCCAGCCTTCGGGCGTGGAGCTGACGATCGACTCGCTGGCCGGCCAGTTGTGGAAGGTGATGGTCGGCGCTTCGTTGACGTTGCCGACGGTGACTGCCAGCGCCTGGCTGTCGGCAAGCTGGCCGTCGCTGGCGCGGACCACGACCTGGTAGACATTGTCGCGGTCGGCGTCCGCCGGGGCTTCCCGGTCGGGCGCCGCGACGAAGGACAGCGCGCCCGTGGCCGCGTCGATCGTGAAGCGGGCGGCGTCGGCGCCGCCGGCGATCGAGTAGGTGACGGGATCGCCGTCGCCGTCGATCCCAAGGACGGTGGTGACGCTGGTCGAGCCCTCCGCCACCGTCAGCGCGGCGCTGTCGCCGCCGCCGTCGGAGACGATCGCGACCGCCTCGTTGACCGACGCCACGCTTACCGAGAGCATCTGCTCGTCGCTTCGCGAGCCGTCGCTGGCCCGCACCACCACCTGATAGACGTTGTCGCCGTCGGAATCGGCCGGAGCCTCATAATCGGGAGCGGCGACGAACGAGAGAGCGCCCGTCGACGCGTTGATCGTGAAGCGCGCGGCGTCGGCGCCCCCGGCGATCGCGTAGGTCGTGGCCGGGCCGTCGATGTCGAAGGCGTGGACCGTGGTGACCGCGACGGTGTGCTCGGCGACCTGCAGCACCGCGGCCGCGCCGCCGCCGTTGGAGTCGATCACCGGCGCCGATCCGGAGCTGAAGATCTGCGCGCGGATGTTCGAGTCGAAAGTGGGCGAGCTGCTCCCGGTCCAGCCGATCGCGAACGCGCCGTTGCCGAGATCGACCACGACCGGCTCGCTCTCGAGGCTGGCGCCCAGCGAGTTCACCCGGAATTCCGCGCCGAGCTTGGCACCCGTCGAATCGAACACCTGGGCCTTGATCGCGCCGGACGCATCGTCGGCGGTCTGGTCGTCGGTGCGCCAGGCGATCACGAAGTCGCCGTTCGCGAGGCCCGCCACCGACGGCGACTTCTGCGCCGCGGCGCCGGCGGTGTTGACGAGGATCTCGCCGCCCACTCTTGCCCCGGCGGCGTCGAACACCTGCGCCTTGATGGCGCTTCCGCTGCCGTCCTGCGCCGTATCGAAGGTCGTCCAGGTCACGACGAAGCCGCCGTTCGCGAGGTTGGTGACGCCCACCTCGGTCTGGCTCTCGAACGTCTGGCTGTTGACGAGGATCTCGCCGCCGATTTTCGCGCCGGTCGAATCGAACACCTGGCCGCGAACGTCGAGCTTGCCGCCGATGTTGATCAGCCACGTGACGATGAAGCGGCCGCCCGACAGAGTCGAGATGTCGGCATTGAGCTGGTCGCTCGCGGTGACGGTGTTGACGAGGAACTCGGTTCCGACCCTGGCGCCGGCGCCGTCGTAGATCTGCGCCTTGATCGCCCGGCCGCTGCCGTCCTGGGCGCTGTCGTACGTCTCCCAGGTGATGACGAAGCCGCCAGTGTCGAGCTCGGCGACCGATGAGATCCACTGGATGTTGCTGGTCTGGCTGTTGACCAGGAATTCGGGGCCGATCTTGGCTCCGGCGGCGTCGAAACGCTGCGCCTTGATCGAATCGTAATTGCCGTCCTGGGCGGCATCGGACGTCGTCCAGGTAACGACGAAGCCACCGCCGGCAAGGCCCGCGACGCTGGGGCGCGACTGCGAATTGGCGGTCGCCGTGTTGATCAGGAATTCCGACCCGATCGGAGTGCCGTTGGGCCCGATCAGGCGGCCCTTGATCCCGCTCGAACTGTTGTCCTGCTGGGCATCGGTCGATTCCCAGATGGCGACGAAGCTTCCGCTCGCCAGCCGCGCGAAATCCGGGCGGCTCTGGGAGTACAAGAGGACGTTGTTGACGGTAAATTCGGACCCGATCGCGACGTAATTGTTCGGCATGAAGACCCCCGTTCGATGCGCGACCGTAGGGAGGGCTGTCTTTAGAAGCTGTAAATTTTCGAACGGTTAGCCGGCCGTTCACGACGATTTCGGTTGAGCATCCACCCCGTGCGAAGGAACTCGGGAAATCTCAGCAGCGCGGCCGCCGCCATCGCCGCCACCGACTATCGCACATCCCTTCTCCTCCGGACGCAGCGCCGCGATCGCTTCGGCCGCCCCAGGGGTCTACTGACCCACCCAGTCGTTGACGAGCATCCGGTGGCCGCGCGCCGTATAGCCGCGCGCCGTCATCTCCGCCTGGCGGGCATGCGCTTCGGCAACGTCATATTCAACCCGTCCGTCCGACCAGGTGGTCTGCCATTCGGAATAGGTCTGCATGTTGCATTCGTCGTTGGTTCGGCTGGGGTCGTCGACCCAGCAGACCTCGTAGCGCCGCTCGTGCCGGCCGGTCTGGTAGGCGCCTCCGCCCCCGCCCCCGACGTCACCCGCGCGACCGCCGCAATTGCGGCCGTTCCCGCCCGGATCGGTGGGATCGGTGTCCGAGCAGCCGCTTCGCCCCTGGGTGCCGGCGCCGGACCCGCCGCGGCCGTTGCCGTAGGGATCGGATGGGTCGCCGTCGGTCACTCCGCTTCGGGTGCCGCCGCGCCCGTTGCCGACCGGATCACCGGGATCGCTGTCGGTGACTCCGCTCCCGGTGCCGCCGCGGCCGTGGCCGATGGGATCGCTCGGGTCGCTGTCGGTCGCCTGCCCGGCCCGCGCCGGACCGTGAACCGCGAGCAGCGCGCCGCCGCTCACGGCAGCGCCCGAAACGGTGGCGAGGAAGGAACGGCGGCTGATCTTGCGCGTGGGCTTCATGGCAGACCCCCTGTTCATGGGTTGGAACAGCTCGACGCCAAGCAGCGCTGGTCGAGTGCTCGCTGCCACGAGCGTAGCTGATTGTTTCGGGGGCGGCAAAGGGCGTGGCGCGAGCCGGCGCTTCACGCAGTTTTTAAGATGCGATGGCATGAAGCACGCATTGATTGCGGCGTCGGCCCGCGGCGCAAATGGTGGTGCGTGAGAACATGGTCCGGGTTCGGGTCACCGGCACGCTTCAACGTCGCCGCCCCGGAGTCGTGAATGGAGCCGGGCCTTGACAGGAGCCGCCGTCGCAGCCGTTTCGTCCCCCGCTCATGTCGACTACTCACAAGGGTCGGCTGGACGAGCGAAGGGCGCTTACATGGCATATTTGGTGGGAGCAGGCCTGGCGCTGACGGTCGCGGGGTTCGCGGCGCTGATCGGCCTCGACCGGGACCGGGGGTTCTATCCCACCGTCCTGATGGTCGTCGCTTCCTATTACATCCTGTTCGCGGCGACGGCGGGATCGGGTTCCGCGCTCCTCTACGAGAGCCTGGTGCTGGCGCTGTTCGTCGGCGTCGCTGCCGCGGGGTTCAGGCTGAGCCTGTGGTTCGTCGTCCTCGGCCTCGCGGCTCATGGCCTCTTCGACTGGCTTCGCGGCGGCCTGATCGCAAATCCGGGCGTGCCGGCCTGGTGGCCGAGTTTCTGCCTCGCCTTCGACCTCGCCGCCGCCGCCTGCCTTGCCTTTCTGCTCTCTCGGCAGCCGGGGGCCGAGGCACGGCCGTTTGAAAGGCGCGGTCACTCTGCCGCCCGCTCTGACACGGACACGGAGCGGTAGGTTTCCTCCGAGCGGGATATTCGGGAAATCCAGTGCCTTGGCGTGGCGGCGGCGCGGGTCCGTCAGCGGAAGACCGTCGCCATCGCTTCGGGATCGCCCTCGCCTTCGCGCGGATCGCACCCGAAGCGGTTCTCGCCCGAATCGCCCGGCCAGAAGGCCATGATCAGCATGAAGATGAAGCCGATATAGGGGATCAGGTTGAGCAGGATGAACCAACCGGACTTGTCCTGATCGTGCAGGCGGCGGATCGACACGGCCCAGGCGGGGACGATCCCGGCCAGCACGACGATCCCCATCAAGCCGAGCGTGACCGCTCCAGCGAGCCGCACTTCTCCAACCCGGCCCAGCCCTGAAAAGAGGCTCCCGACCATCGCCATAAGAATGACCGAGCCGTAATAGGTGGCGAAGAACAGAAAATATTCCGTCCGGCGGGAGCGCCCCGAAAAGTCCGCATAGTGGCGCCACGGCCGAAGCAAGACGTCCATTTCCCCCTCCCCTGTTGTCCCGGAGTGGAAGGCTAAGTCGTTCTATTCGCGGTGGCAAGCCGGCGTGGGGCGCTCGGCCTTACCCTCCCAGCGGCTGGCGGATGCGCAGCGGCGGCGGGTCGTTGCCGAAGCCACCCTGGTGAAAGGCGATCGCGCAGCCACAGCGCGCGCAGCGGTAGGTCGGGTCGGACCAGCTGTGCGGGCCGACGACGCGCGAGTCTTCGTGGCGGACGCAGGCGGCAAGCCGGAGCGGCGCCATCGCGTCCGGGCCCGGATCGAGGGCGCGGATGAAGATCGCGGCCGGCGCCTCGGCCTCCAGCCGGCAGTCGACTCCCTGCTGCCGCGCTTCGTCCTCGATCGGGCGCAGATGCTCGCAGGTCACCCGCGCCGACGGGTCCGCCGCATAAGCCTTCTGCGCTGCCGCGTTCGGCTCGCTCTCACTGGCCGCTGAGTTCCGAGCGGGCCGCCTGCCCCAGGCAATCAGCGCAAGCCCGGCCCCCGCCGCCGCCGCGACGGCCAGAAGCACAGTGCCGTTCAGGCCGCCTCCGCCTTGCGCGACTGCCGCTTGCGCTCGTGCGGGTCGAGCCAGCGCTTCCTGATCCGCACCACCTTCGGAGTCACCTCTACGAGTTCATCGTCCTGGATGTAGGCGATCGCCTGTTCCAGCGTCATCCGGCGCGGGGGCGTGAGGCGGATGCTCTCGTCCTTGCCGCCCGAGGCTCGGAAGTTGGTGAGCTGCTTGGATTTGAGCGGGTTGACCTCGAGGTCCTGCGGCTTGGCGTTCTCCCCGATCACCATGCCTTCGTAGAGCTTCTCGCCGGGCGAGATGAAGAGCACGCCGCGCTCTTCCAAGGCATTGAGCGCATAGGCGACCGCCTCGCCCTGCTCCATCGAGATGAGGACCCCGTTCTGCCGGCCCTGGATCGGGCCCTTGTACGGGCCGTAGCGCTCGAACAGCCGGTTCATGATGCCGGTGCCGCGCGTGTCGGACAGGAACTCGCCGTGATAGCCGATCAGGCCGCGGCTCGGCGCCGAGAAGGTGAGGCGGGTCTTGCCGCCGCCCGACGGGCGCATGTCGGTCATCTCGCCCTTCCTCTGCGCCATCTTCTCGACCACCGTTCCGGCATGCTCGTCGTCGACGTCGATGACGACCGTCTCATAGGGCTCCTCGCGGCCGTTCGGCCCGTCGCGGTAGAGGACGCGCGGGCGGCTGATCGACAGCTCGAAGCCCTCGCGCCGCATCGTCTCGATCAGGACGCCCAATTGGAGCTCGCCGCGGCCGGCCACTTCGAAGGCGTCCTTGTCGGCACTCTCGGTCACGCGGATCGCGACATTGCCCTCGGCCTCGCGGAGCAGCCGCTCGCGGATCACCCGGCTCTGCACCTTGTCGCCGTCCCGCCCCGCATAGGGGCTGTCGTTGACCGCGAAGCTCATCGCCAGCGTCGGCGGGTCGATCGGCCGCGCCCGCAGCGGCTGGGTGAGCCCCGGGTCGGCGATGGTGTTAGAGACGGTCGCCTTGGTGAGGCCGGCAATGGCGACGATGTCGCCCGCCTGCGCGGTCTCGACGGGAACCCGATCGAGACCGCGAAAGGCGAAGACCTTGGTCGCCCGCCCCTCCTCGACCGCCTGGCCGTCGACGTCGATCGCCTTGATCGGCATGTTGACGTTGAGCGTGCCGCTCTCGATCCGCCCCGTCAGGATCCGGCCGAGGAACGGGTCCCGGTCGAGCAGGGTGGCGAGCATCTTGAACTCGCCCTCAGGGTCGAGCCCGGGGGCTGGCACGTGGCTGACGATGGTCTCGAACATCGGCGTCAGGTCGCCCGAACGCA
>DASZEO010000152.1:0-5176 GCA_035940755.1 Allosphingosinicella sp.
CTGAGCAGGTTGACGAGCATCCAACCGGTCGTTCCGTCCGGATCCTCGATCTTGCGCCAGCTTTCATAAACTTCGACCACTCGCACCGGCAGGTCGCGGCGGACGTAAAGCCAGGTACCGGGATAGTTGCGGCCAGGACCCGCGCGCATCATCGCCTGTCCTGATGCGATGGAGGCCCAGTAAGGGGTCGAGCGGCTGGATTGGCCCTGTGCCGCAGCCAGCGAAAAGCCGGCGAGCATCAGGCTGAGAAGGATTGCGGCGCGTCTGATCACTCTCACCCCCACTTCTGCGTCAATAACCCGTCTGAATCCGCTCGACGAGCTGCCTGACCGTCGGAACGAAGCCGTTCGAGTAGAACGGATCGGTCTTGAAGCGGAAGGCGGAATGGCCCGCGAACATGAGGTTGTCGTCCACCGGGCCGCCATGGGCGATGTCCTGAAGCGTCTTCTGGATACAGAAGCTGCGCGGATCGGCGAGGCGGCCGGTCGTGTTCTTCTCATTGTCGGCCCACGAGGAGAAGGCGCACTGGCTCAGGCAGCCCATGCAGTCGGACTGATCCTTGCGGATGTGGTGCTTTTCCTCCGGCGTGACGAAGACCAGGGTCTCGTCAGGCGTCTTCAACGCTTCGGTATAGCCCTGCGCATACCATTCGCGCGCGTGAAGCAGATCGCCCTTCGTCACCCAGAAATTCTTCTTGGCGCCGATGCCGACGTCGAGCTGGAAGCTGTGATCCCCGAGCGGCTCCTTGGTGAAGGCGATCTGCCGGTGTGAGCGCGCTTCGAGCGAGCGCAGGAACCGGTTCCTCACCGCCGAGGAATAGAAGCCGGTCGGGGAGAAGCGGTGGAGCAGGATGTCGCCTTCCTCGAGAGTCATCAGCCGCTGCTTCCACTCTTCCGGAATGGGACTTTCCCTGGTTAGCAGCGGGCGCGTGCCGAACTGGAAGGCGATCTGTCCCAGCTCGGGATTGTCGATCCAATGCTCCCATTCCTTGAGGTTCCAGACGCCGCCGGCCATGACGATCGGCACCTCGTCCGATATGCCGCCGGTGCGCATCGTCTCGCGAAGCGCCTTGACGCGCGGATAGGGGTCCTGCGGAGCGAGCGGATCTTCGGCGTTGCTGAGCCCGTTATGGCCGCCCGCCAGCCACGGATCCTCGTACACCACGGCGGCGAGCCACTCGGCAGCCTTGTGATAGGCCCGTTTCCACAAGGCGCTGAAGGCGCGCGCGGAGCTGATGATCGGCAGGTAATTGACGCCGTAGGACGCGGCGATTTCCGAGAGCTTGTAGGGCATTCCGGCGCCGCAGGTGACGCCCGCCACGAGGCCTTTGGTGCGCTGGAGCACGCCGTCAAGCACGCGCTGCGCCCCGCCCATTTCCCACAGCACGTTGATATTGATCGCGCCCCTGCCGCTGGCGATGTCGTAGGCCCGCTGAACCTGCTGGACCGCGCCGTCGACGGCGTAGCGGATCAGCTCCTCGTGCCGCTCGCGGCGGGTGAGCGCGTGGTAGACTTGCGGGATGATCCTGCCTTCCGGATCGTAGCTGTCGGCATTGACCGCCGAGACCGTGCCGACGCCTCCGGCCGCCGCCCAGGCGCCGGAGCTCAGATGGTTGGTCGCCGATACGCCCTTGCCGCCCTCGATCAGCGGGAGCACTTCGCGCCCCGCATAGCGTATCGGGCTGATACCCTTGAACATCCTGCCTCCTGAGCGGAAATCCAGCCTATAAGCGCATTGCGCCCTCAGGCAAAGATCATGCGGGTGATGTGAACGCGCCAGGGCGGCCGATGGCTTCACCGTAGAGCCGCGCATAAGCGGCGATCATCTTTTCCTCGTCATATTCGGCTGCAGCTCTGGCGCGATTGGCGGCGCCGATCGCCCGGCGCAGGCGAGGCTGTTCCGCAAGGCTGTGCAGCGCCGCGGTGAACGCCGCCTCGTCCGATGGATCGACGATCAGCGGCCGATTGTCGTCGGAAACGATCGAGGCAACGTCGCCAACCGCGGTGGCGACGGCCGGCAGGCCCGCCGCCATCGCTTCCACCAGCGAGATCGGGAATTGCTCGCTGTCGGAGGACAAAGCGAAGATGTCGAAATGCCCGATCCACCGCGCGGGATCGGCAAGGAAGCCGGGCATGAGCAGGCGCGCCGCTACGCCCCGCTCCCTAGCCTCGGCGGCGATGCGCTCGCTCTCGGGACCTCCGCCGACGATGACCAGCCGGGCATCCGTTGCGGCCATGGCGGCGAAAGCGCGGACGAGGCGAGGCAGGTTCTTCACCGGCCGGAGCCCGGCGACCGTGCCGATCACGATCTCGCCCGGTCGGCGAACGAAGCCGGGTATCGCCCCATCCTCCGGCGCTCGTGCGAACCGCGCCACCGGCACGCCGTTGGCAATGCGCACCACCCGCACCGGCGTCTGGCCCCAGGCCCGCAAGGCGATCCGCTCAAGCCGCGCCGATGGGACGACGAGCCGAAGGGCGCCCGCCAGTCCAAGCCGGCGATAGACATTGCGGCGGCTCTTCAGCGCCTGCGCCTCGTCCTCGTTGAAGCCGTCCTCATGGTGGATGAGCGGCGCTCCGCCGAACAGGTGGTTCGCCATGACCGCGTCGAACGCGCCCCAATTATAGGTGAGCACCAGATCGAACCGGCGAAGATAGCGCGACAGCCGCCACAGCCGCAGCGGCGTCGGCGGCCCGGTCAGGGAGGGGGCATCGGTCGGGAAATCGACATCGATCCCCGCAGCGATCGCCGCGCGGGCGCCGAGCTGTCCCGGCATCGCGCTCAGCACCGTGTGCACCGCGGCGGACCCGAAGGCGTTCATCAGCCGCACCGCCCTCGCCTCCTTGCCGCCGAGCGAGAAGGTGGAATGGCAGTGAAGGATCCGGACCGGCGCTGGCATGGCGCCTGTCACTTACGCTTCTTCGCGATCCGCTTCAGCAGATGATCGATCGCCGCCGCCGCCTCCGGTTCGTCGAGCGTGGGAGCATGTCCCACCCGCGCCACGGTGACGCTCTCCATTGCGGGATTCTCCGCCTTCATCCGCTCCACCGTCGCCTCGCTGAGCAGGTCGGAAAGCTCGCCGCGCAGGACCAGCGAGGGGATGCCCTTCAGGCCGGCGAAGGCCGTCCACAGATCGAACCCGCTCTCCCCGCCGGGCTGCCGGAACGGCTCGGCGATGCGCATGTCGTAATCGAGCACGACCCGTCCCCCCGGGGTGAGCCGGCACAGGCGCTTGGCGTAGACCAACCATTGGTCGAGCGCCCAGTCCGGGTAGCGATGGCGCTGACCCTCGCACAGGAACCGGGCGGCGTGGAGCCAGGTCGGCCAGTTCTGGGCCCGCCCGACATAGGATCGGATATGCTCGAGCCCGCGGGTCTCGAGCACCGGGCCGATGTCGTTGATGAGGGCGCCGGCGATGCGGTCGCCCTGGTTCATCGACAGCAGCATGGTCATCAGGCCGCCGAGTGAGGTCCCGAACAGGATGAACCGCTTTAGCGCGAGCTCGCGGATCAGCGCCTCCAGATCCTGGAGGTAGACAAGCGGGACGTAGGTCGACGGATCCTTGGCGTAGGCGCTTTCGCCGCGGCCGCGAAGCTCGACGCAAATGATCCGCCACGACCCGGCGAGCCGCTCCGCCACGCCTTCGAAATCGCGGGCGTTGCGCGTCAGGCCCGGGATGCAGATGATCGGCGGCCGGCCCTCGTCCCCGGGATAGTCGCGATAGTGAAGCCGCAGCCCGTCTCCCGACTGCCAATAACCGTCCCGCCAAGCGGCCATGCCTCACTCCCCCGCGACCCTTGCTCCCTATCCACGATCTTCGCCGCTGCCGCAAATCGGCCCCGGCACGGGAAGGAGGCGAACCCGACGGCCATGTCGGGCGGCTCGCCTGCGCCGGCCCAGTGGGAACGCCGCCTCCCCCCGTGCGCTTGTCGCTGATGCCCTGCCTGCCCCTGCCGTCCGCCTATCGGGCCGACACGCCCATCCTTTCGCTCGGCGACCAATTTTACGACCCCGTCGAGGCCGCTGGTTTCCCCCAGACGGTCCTGCGCTTCCGCAACGCGCGGTGGGCACCGGCCGTCGGGCTGGACCAGCTCAGCGACGAGCAATGGCTCCGCCATTTCGGCCGCTTCGAGCCGCTGCCGGCCAACCTGGAGCGGCCGCTAGCGCTGCGGTATCACGGGCATCAGTTCCGGGTGTACAATCCCGACATCGGCGACGGGCGCGGCTTCCTGTTCGCCCAGCTTCGCGACGGCAACGGGCGGCTGCTCGACCTCGCCACCAAGGGCTCGGGCCAGACCCCGTACAGCCGCTTCGGCGACGGGCGGCTCACGCTCAAGGGCGGGGTGCGCGAAATCCTCGCCACCGAGATGCTCGAAGCCCTCGGCGTCGAGACCAGCAAGACCTTCTCGCTGATCGAGACCGGCGAAGCGCTCGAGCGCGGCGACGAGCCCTCGCCCACCCGCTCGGCGGTGCTGGTCCGGCTCAGCCACGGCCACATCCGCATTGGCACCTTCCAGCGGCTCGCCTACTTCGATCAGGCCGACAACATCCGCAGGCTCACCGACTATTGCCTGCAACACTATTTCGGGCAGGAAGCCGGCGACGGCGCTCCGGCGCAGCTGCTCGAGCACGTGGCGGCCGGCACCGCCCGCCTCGCCGCCTCTTACATCGCTGCCGGCTTCGTCCACGGCGTGCTCAACAGCGACAACATCAACGTCACGGCCGAAAGCTTCGACTACGGCCCATGGCGCTGGACGCCCTTCTGGGACGGCCACTTCACCGCCGCCTATTTCGACCATGCCGGCCTTTATGCGTTCGGCCGCCAGCCCGAAGCGATCCACTGGGACCTGGTCCAGCTCGCCCGCGCCCTCACCCTCATCGCCCCCGCCGAAACGCTGACGCCGGTCCTCGAAACCTTCCCCGACCGCTTCCAGGCCGCGCTCCGCGACGCCCTGTTCGCCCGCATCGGCATCGCCGCCACGGACGACCTGGAACGCGACATGGAGCTGGTCGTCGCCCTCGAAACCGCGCTCGCCAGACAGACCGTCCAGATCGACCGCTTCTTCTTCGACTGGCGCGGCGGCACGCTCCGAGCCCCCGCCGGCCCGTATGACGACGAAGCCTTCGCCGACTTCCGAAAGCGCATCGCCGCCCACGCCCCGTTGCCGGGCGCGCTCGA
>DASZEO010000153.1:0-1783 GCA_035940755.1 Allosphingosinicella sp.
TCCTTCCGCGACCGCTTCGACCGGCCGGTCTTCATCGTCAGCACGCCGCGTTCGGGCTCCACCCTGCTGTTCGAGACGCTCGAGCGCGCGCCCGCAGTCCACACGCTGGGCGCCGAAAGCCACTGGCTGATCGAAGACATCCCCGCCCTGGCGCCGGCCGCCCATGGCTGGAGCTCGAACCGCCTCACGGCGGCCGACGCGGCGGGCGAGCCGGTCGAGGCGCTGGCGCGAAGCTTCTACGAGCAGGTGCGCGACCGCGAAGGACGTCCCGCTTCGGGCCGCATTCGGCTGCTCGAAAAAACGCCGAAGAATAGCCTTAGGGTACCCTTCTTCGCCGCGGCCTTTCCCGACTCGCTGTTCGTCTACCTCTACCGCGACGTGCGCCAGACGCTGTTCAGCATGATGGAGGCGTGGGCGTCCGGCGCCTTCCAGACCTACCCGGAACTCCCCGGCTGGCGGGGCCGCGCCTGGTCGCTGCTGCTGGTACCGGGTTGGGAGCGGCTGAACGGCCTCCCGCTCCCGGAGATCGTCGCGCATCAATGGGCGACGACGACGAACGTGCTGCTCGACGATCTGGAAGTGCTGCCGAAGCAACGGCTGAGCAAGCTCGATTACGCCGATCTGATCGCCGCTCCCCAGCGCGCCGTCGAGACTCTGTGCGCCTCGCTCGGCCTCGATTGGGATCAGCGGCTCGGCACGGACCTGCCGCTCTCCAAGACGGTCGTCTCCCGCCCCCGCCCCGAAAAATGGCGCTCGATCGCCGCGGTCATCGAAGGCGTCTGGCCGATCGTGGAGCAAGCCGACGCCCGCGCCCGAGCCTTCCTCAGCGCCTGACCAAAGCGGCCAGCTCCTCCACCCCCACCGGCGGGGCACATAGAAAGCCCTGGTAGAGGGTGCAGCCTTCCTGGGCGAGGAGATCGAGCTGCTCCTGGGTCTCGACGCCCTCGGCGACGACGTCGAGGCCCAGGGAACGGGCCATGTCGATGACTCCGCGAACGACGATCCGGTCGCGCGTCGAGCCGGCAATGTCCTGGCTCAGGCGCTTGTCGATCTTCAGATAATCGAGCGGCAGCGCCTTCAGGTAGGCAAGGCTGGAATAGCCGGTGCCGAAATCGTCGATCGCGATCCTCAAGCCCCCGCTGCGAAGCTCCGCCAGCAGAGCCGCGGCGCCGGCCAGGTCGTCGATCAGTCCGCTTTCCGTAACCTCGACGGTGAGCCGCTCCGGCGCAAAGCCGCTTTCGCCGACCAGCGCCAGGAACTGGGCGGCGAAGCCGGGGCGGACGATGTCGGCGGCGGTGATGTTGACCGACAGCCGCAGCTGCCGGAGCGAATCGGGCCAGGCGGCCGCGGCGCCGACCGCGCACCGCTGGATGTGGTCGGAAAGCTGGACGAGATAGTCGGAGCGCTCGGCGACGCCGAACAGGGTCGCGGCGCCAAGCTCCCCGTGCGCCGGGTGGATCCAGCGGGCCAGCGCCTCGACGCCGACGATGGCGCCGGTGGTGACCGACACCTGCGGCTGGAAACGAATGTCGATCTCGTCCTGGTCGAGCGCCCGGCGAAGGTCGACTTCGAGGCGGTCCACCCGCGCCGTCTCGCTTTCGGCGCCCTCTTCGAGCACCCGCACCGGCGCGTTGTCCGCAGCCTTGGCTTCGGCCAGGGCGACGCTCGCCTGCCGAAGCAAGGCCGCGGCGTCGTTGCCGGGCTGCGAGACGGCGACTCCGGCGCGGCTGCCCAGCGTGATGACATGGTCGCCGGACATGAAGGGCCGGCCGATCGCCTCGAC
>DASZEO010000154.1:0-5026 GCA_035940755.1 Allosphingosinicella sp.
CCGGTCGTCACCATGTACGAGCTGGAGCCGGCAAGCGGCATCAAGGCGAGCCGGGTGATCCAGCTCGCCGACGACATCGCCCGCAACATGTCGGCGCTGTCCGCCCGCGTCGCCACCATCCCCGGCCGAAGCGTGATCGGCATCGAGCTGCCCAACGCCAAGCGCGAGATGGTGATGCTGTCTGAGCTGATCGCCAGCCCCGCCTTCGAGGATCAGGTCGCCCAGCTGCCGATCATCCTGGGCAAGAACATCGCCGGCGATCCGGTCGTCGCCGACCTCGCGCCGATGCCGCATCTGCTCGTCGCGGGGACGACCGGATCGGGCAAGTCAGTCGGCCTCAACTGCATGATCCTCTCGCTGCTCTACCGGCTGACGCCCGAGCAGTGCAAAATGATCCTGATCGATCCCAAGATGCTGGAGCTGAGCAGCTACGAGGACATCCCGCACCTGCTCGCGCCCGTTGTCACCGAGCCGGCCAAAGCGATCCGGGCGCTCAAATGGACCGTCGAGCAGATGGAGGAGCGCTATCGCATGATGGCGTCGATCGGCGTTCGCCAGCTGTCGAGCTTCAACGCCAAGGTGCGCGAGGCGAAGATGAAGGGCCAGCCGCTCGGGCGGCGGGTGCAGACCGGCTACGATCCGGAAACCGGCCAGCCGCGCTACGAGATGGAGGAGCTCGATTACGAGGTGCTGCCGCAGATCGTCGTCGTGGTAGATGAGCTCGCCGACCTGATGATGACCGCCGGAAAGGAGGTCGAGTTCCTGATCCAGCGCCTGGCCCAGAAGGCGCGAGCGGCAGGGATCCACCTGATCATGGCGACCCAGCGGCCCTCGGTGGACGTCATCACCGGCGTGATCAAGGCGAACCTGCCCACCCGGATCAGCTTCGCGGTCACTTCGAAGATCGATTCGCGCACCATCCTGGGCGAGCAGGGGGCCGAGCAGCTGCTGGGTAGGGGCGACATGCTCTATATGCCCGGCGGCAAGCAGATCGCGCGCGTCCACGGCCCGCTCGTCTCCGACGAGGAAGTCCGCGCCGTCGCCGACCACTGGCGCGGCCAGGGAACGCCCGAATATGTGATGGCGGTGACCGAGGAGCCGGAAGACGGCGGCTACATGTTCGAAGGCCAGCCGATCGGGGAGGACGATGCCGAGACGCAGCTGTTCCGCAAGGCGGTCCAGGTCGTCGCCGAGAGCCAGAAGGCCTCGACCTCCTACCTGCAGCGGCAGCTTCGGGTCGGCTACAACAATGCCGCGCGGCTGATCGAGCGGATGGAGAAGGAAGGCTTCGTCAGCGCCCCCGACCATGTCGGCCGGCGCGAGGTGCTGCTCGATCCGGAGGGGCGGCCGCTGAGCTGAACCTCAGGGAACCGGCGAGTTCACTGGGCATTCAAGGCGCCATCCCCATATCGCCCGCCAACATGATCAATGGAGGAATTCCCATGCTGCGTTTACGCGCCCTCGCGCTTGCGGCCGCGCCAATCGCGCTTGCCGCCGCGGCGCCCGCGCCGCTCGCCGCTCAGGCCAGTAACGGCCTCACCCAGGTCCAGGCGCACCTGCGCGCGGTCGATACGATGACCGCCCGCTTCACCCAGACCGACCGCCGCGGCCGCTCGCTCAGCGGCTCGCTCAGCCTCAAGCGTCCGGGCAAGATCCGCTTCGACTATGGCCGCAGCGCCAACATGATCATCGTCGGCGACGGCCGCGCGCTGACCTTCGTCGATTATGACGTGGGGCAGCGGCAGCGCTGGCCGATCAACGATTCGCCGCTGTCGGTGCTGCTGAACCCGAACCAGGACCTCAGCCGCTTCGCCCGGGTCGTGCGCAACGACAACCAGGTGCTGATGATCGAGGCGCGGGACCCGCGCCGGCGCGAGTTCGGGACGATCACGATCGCCTTCGCCAAGGCCGCCAACGCGCCCGCCGGGCTGACGCTGCAGGGCTGGAACACGGTCGATGCGCAGAACAATCTGACCACGGTGCGGCTCTCCGGCCAGCGCTTCAACGTGCCGGTCGCCGACAGCCTGTTCACCTATCGCGAGCCGCGCCGGCGCGGGCCGAGGGGCTGATCCGGAGGACGCGTTCGCGGGCCGCCTGTTCATCGGCGCGACAGGTGATCAGGCTTAAACCTGAGGTTGCGATTGCGGGAGTGTGGCTGCGGGTTTTCCCCCTGTTGCCCGAAGTCCGCTCACGCAGTTGACCTCGCGTGAAAACGCTTGGTAGGCCTCCGCTCCAAGCCCCCGGAGCGGGGGCCTTTCCATGCCCGGCTGATCGACAGCCCGGGCTCCTGCCGTTAAGCCGCCGCCATGCCGCTGAAGATCGCCTCCTGGAACATCAACAGCATCCGCGCGCGGATCGAGATCGTCGAGAAGTTCCTCACCGAGGAAGCGCCCGACATCCTGTGCCTGCAGGAGACCAAGGTCTGCGACAGCGACTTCCCCGACGGCATGTTCAGGCGCCTGGGCTACGCGCACATCGTCATCTGCGGCCAGCGCATGCACCACGGCGTCGCGATCATCAGCCGCCTGCCGGTGCGCGAGGAGGCGCGGTTCGACTGGCAGGCCAACGGCGAGGCGCGGCACATCGGCG
This sequence comes from Allosphingosinicella sp., assembly GCA_035940755.1. GTDB lineage: Bacteria > Pseudomonadota > Alphaproteobacteria > Sphingomonadales > Sphingomonadaceae > Allosphingosinicella. Next base: position 2,590 of record DASZEO010000154.1, read on the forward strand.
TCAGGCTGGAATGCGGCGTCAGGCTCGAGAACGTCTACGTCCCCGCCGGCGGCGACACGCCCGACCGTGAGGTGAACCCCAAGTTCGGGCAGAAGCTCGACTTCCTGGAGCGGATGACGCGCTGGTCGGAGGCGTGCGGCTGCCCGACGATCGTCGTCGGTGACCTCAACGTGGCGCCGCTCGAATGCGACGTGTGGAGCCACAAGCAGCTGCTCAACGTCGTAAGCCACACGCCGGTCGAGGTCGGGGCGCTGACCCGGCTTCAGCAGAGCAACAGCTGGGTCGACCTCGGCCGCCATTTCGTCCCCGCCCCGGCGCGGCTGTTCACCTGGTGGAGCTATCGCTCGCCGGACTGGACGAAGAACGACCGCGGGCGGCGGCTCGACCATATGTGGGCGACGCCCGACGTGGCGGCGGCGGCGACGGCGCACCGCGTCTACCAGCCGTGCCGCAACTGGACGCGCCCGTCCGACCATGTGCCGCTGATGACGGAATTCGCGATTTGAGCGCCGCGCGGGACGTCGCCCGCGCGATCGACGCGCTTCGGCGCGGCTGGACGGTGGCGATCGACGGGGTCCAGTTCCTCGCCGTGGAGAGCGCCGATGCCGAAGGGCTTGCCGCGTTCGATGGGGAGCGGCCGGCGGATCTGCTCATCTCCGGACGGCGCGCCGACACGCTGAAGCTCACCAACCAGCGCGAAGCAGTCCCGAGCGATCCGGTGCTGATCCGCCGCGGCCCCTCGCTCGACCTTGCCGCGGCGACGGCGGTCGCCGACCCCGCGCTGGATCTCGCGACCCCGCTCAAGGGCCCGTTCCAGACGGGGCCGCTCTGCTCGCCGGAGATAGCGCGCGCGGCGCTTCGGCTGGCGCGGCTGGCGGGGCTGCTGCCGGCTCTGTTCACCCGCCGCGGCGAAGCGGTGGAGGCTACCGTCACGGCCGCCGCAGTGGCGGAGTTCGGCAACGGGGCCGACCTCAGGATCGTCTCGAGGGCGCGGCTGCCGACCCAGGCGGCGGAGAAAGCGGAGATCGTCGCCTTCCGCGCCGACGGCGATACCGCCGAGCATGTCGCCCTGATCCTCGGCGAGCCAACCGACGCGCCACCGCTGGTTCGGGTGCACAGCGAGTGCCTGACCGGCGACGCGTTGGGCTCGCTCAAGTGCGACTGCGGCCCGCAGCTGGCGGACGCGCTGGCGGCGATCGCCGCGTCGGACTGGGGCATCCTGCTCTACCTGAGGCAGGAGGGGCGCGGGATCGGGCTGGTCAACAAGCTCAGGGCCTATGCGCTTCAGGACCAGGGGCACGACACGGTCGAGGCCAACCTGCGGCTCGGCTTCGAGGACGACGAGCGCGATTTCGCCGTGGCGGCGCGGATGTTGTCGAAGTTGCCGCGCAATCGCATCAAATTGCTCACCAACAACCCGCGCAAGGCCGACGCACTGAGGGCGGAAGGTGTCGAAGTGGTCGAGATCGTGCCGCTTAAGGTGGAGCCCGGCGAGCATAACCGCCGCTACCTCGCCACCAAGCGCGACAAGAGCGGCCACCAGCTCTAGGTGCGAAGCATCCCGGCGCAGGCCGGGACCAAGCTGGACCCCGGCCTTCGCCGGGGAACTAAAAAATCATCGCCGCCACTTCATCGAAGCTGCGGGCGATGCGCTCGACGCCGAGCGCGCGCAGCCGCTGGTCGTGACCGGCCATGCAGTGGCGGCCGGCGACGAGGCCGATCACCTCCGCGCCCGAGGCGAGGGCGCCCTGCACGCCGACGGGCGAATCCTCGACGATGACGGTGCGGCGGATGTCGACCTCCAGCGCCTTTGCCGCGTGCAGGTAGAGGTCCGGCTCCGGCTTGCCGCGCGTGACATGGGTGCGGCCGCTGAACAGCCGGTCGCCGAAATGGTGCCTGAGGCCGAGATGGTCGAGGTGCCGCTCGATCCATTCCAGCGAGCTCGACGAGGCGATCGCCTTGGGCCAGTCCGGCGGCAGGCTCTCGACGAACGCCACCGCGCCCGCGACGGCTTCCAGCCCCTCCTCGAGCACGCGCGCATCCTCCTCGGCGCGGGCGCTGTGAAAATCCTCGGGCAGCGTCCGCCCGATCCAGCGCTCGATGGCGGCGATGAAGTCCTTGCCCGCCAGCCCCATGAAGTTGTTCATCGACTGCTCCACGCTGGTGGGATGGCCCAGCGCGGTGAGATAGTCGGCGATCTGCTTGTTGCCGACAAATTCGCTTTCGATCAGCACGCCGTCGAAGTCGAGGATGAGGGCGTCGTACCTCAGCCCCGCTCTCCGAACAAAGCGGTGCCGACTCGCACGTGGGTGGCGCCGATCATCACCGCCGCCTCGTAATCGGCCGACATGCCCATCGAGAGGCCAGTGACGCCATGGCGCCGCGCCAGCTTGGCCAGGAGCGCGAAATAGGGCGCGGGTTCGACGCCGGCCGGCGG
>DASZEO010000155.1:0-3699 GCA_035940755.1 Allosphingosinicella sp.
CGCGAAGCGTCGGGCACGTCCTGGCAGCCCGACGCCTCGATCCACTCCGGGGTGCATACGAGCGCGGGCGACTGGATGCTAATGGGCCACCTGCTGCTGAACGCGGTCTACGACTGGCAAAGCGGGCCCAGGGGCGATGAGATGGGCTTCGTCTCCGGCATGGCGATGGGCATGGCCCGCCGGGACTTTGCCAACGGCAGCGTCCTCCAGCTGCGCGCGATGCTGAGCCCCGATCCGCTGATGGGCCGGCGCGGCTATCCGCTGCACCTTGCCGCCGGGGAAACTGCCGACGGCGAGACTCCTCTGGTCGACCGCCAGCACCCGCACGATTTCTTCATGGAGCTGTCGGCAAGCTACAGCGTCCGCCTCTCCGAAACCTCGAGCGTGTTCCTTTATGGGGGGCTGCCCGGCGAGCCGGCATTCGGCCCCCCCGCCTTCATGCACCGCCAGCCGATCATGGACTCGCCGGAAGCTCCGATCACCCATCACTGGCTCGATTCCACCCACATCGCCTTCGGGGTCGTCACCGCCGGGCTGATCGTCGGCAACGTCAAGGTCGAGGCTTCGCGCTTCAACGGTCGCGAGCCGGACCAGCACCGCTACGACATCGAGACGGGGGCCCTCGATTCGACCGCGCTTCGGCTTTCGTGGAACCCGACGCCGGAGCTGTCGCTCCAGGCCAGCTGGGGCCGCTTCATCGCGCCCGAGCAACTCGAGCCGGACGAGAATCAGACCCGCTGGTCCGCGAGCGCCATCTACACTCGCCGCTTCGGCGCGGACGCCTGGTGGTCGACGACGCTCGCCTGGGGCCGTCGCTCGGCCGAGCACGACCAGCTCGACGCTTTCGTCCTGGAAAGCGCCGTCGGCCGCGGGCCCTGGACCCTGTTCGGCCGCGCCGAGCGCATCGAGACCAACGAGCTGCTGCTCGAAGGCGGGCTCCACGGCCCGACCTTCGACGTCGGCAAGGTCTCGGCGGGGCTCGTCCGGGACTTCCGGCTGGCGCCGCACGTGCGGGTCGGCATCGGCGGCCTCTATGCGCTCAATTTCGTGCCGGACCAGCTCGAGGCGCTCTATGACGGCGACCCGGACGGAGCGATGCTGTTCGTTCGGCTGAAGATCGATTAAGCGGAGGCGATGATGCACCTGACGAGGCGAAATATCCTGTTGCTGGCGCCGGCGGCGCTGCTCGCCTGCGCAGGCCGTGCGGCGGCGGCGACGATCGATGTTGTGAAGTCACCGACCTGCGGCTGCTGCACCCAATGGGTCGAGCATCTGCGCGCCGCCGGTTTCGAGGTGCGGGTCACCGAGGCCGAGGACGTCGCTCCCGCGTCTCGGCGGCTCGGGGTGCCGGACGACCTTCGCTCCTGCCACACCGCTTCGATCGAAGGCTATGCGATCGAAGGCCATGTCCCCGCCGCCGACATCCGCCGCCTGCTTCAGGAGCGGCCGCAGGCGGCCGGGCTTGCCGTGCCGGGAATGCCGATGGGCTCGCCGGGCATGGAGCAGGGCGGCACGGCGGAGCCGTTCGCCACCGTCCTGTTCAGCCGAGACGGCCGGCGTCGGCTGTTCGCGCAGCACTGACTCGCGACGCCCGCCGCCGCCGGCGCCAGGCGGTATAGCCCAGCCGCCTGGGGAACATGACGATCCCGGTGACGATGACGATCAGCCCGAGCGACGTTGCGGCGATCAGCAGCGGCGTGTTGAAGTCCTCATGGCCGCGCCAGTCCATGATGTGCAGCCCCCACAGGAAGTCGTAGACGCGCCACAGCCGCGACCGCCGCGCCGCCACCGCGCCGGTATCGGCGGCGACGTAGAGCGAGCGGTGGGCTCCGTCGTCGAAATCGACCCGCCAGGCCGGCAAGGGCCCGCGATATTCCGGCGAATTCTCGGTCACCCGCTCGACGCGCGAGGCTCGGCGGTCGCCAGCATGGTCGGCTTCGGCGATCCGCACCGCGTTGCCCATCGACAGCGGCGACAGCGGATTGCCGGTGGCAAGGTCGTAGAGCCTGGGCCTTCCGCCCTGCGCGCTCACGGCGGCAATCGGACGCCCGAGCAGCGTGCGCAGCTCGACCTTCTCGCCGGTCACGCCGGCCGATCCCAGCCGCAACAGCCCGTCCGCGGCGAGGTCGAACGGCACCGGCCGGGCCGGCTGCTCGGCGATGGCGTGCTCGCTTCGCACCCGCTCGATCGGGAAGACGGCGAAGAACAGGCCGCTGACGAACCAGAACAGGATCTGCACCGCCATCAGCAGCGCCAGCCATTTGTGGATCTTCGCCGACAGGGCCGTCATCGCCGTCTCTCCTCGAACGGTTGAAGGCTAGCGGCGGCGGCCCTTCGCCTGCAAGTCGGCTGGCCCCTGCTCTTCCGGCGGCGCGAGTATCTCTGCAAGGCGCTGAAGGCAGGCCGTCCATTCCTCGACCACGGCCGTCTCGTCCGGCGCGCCGAGCGCCACCGACGCGATCTTGGGAAAGCAGGCAGGGAAGCTGGTGATGGCCAGGAACATCGTCAGCAGGTGGCGTGGGTGCAGGTCGCTGCGCAACAGCCCGTGGGCCTGGAACGCCTGGACCACCTTGAGCTGCTCGGCCAGATAGACCTCCCGCCGCTCCGGCCTTGTCTGGGCCGCCTCGGGCGCAAGCGCCTCCTGCATGATCAGCCGGATGCGCTGCGGCTCCGCGCGGTTCCGTTCGAACCAATAGACCAGGCCTTCGGCCAGCGTTCGCGGCTGGGCGCCGATCTGCTCGCGCCGGTGCTCCGCGGTCTCGTCGAGCGCGGCCTCGAACAGTCCGGCTTTGCCGTCGAAATAGAAGTAGATCATCGCCCGGTTGCAGCCGGCCTTGCGGGCGACGTTTTCCAGCCTCGCCCCGTCATAGCCGGCGCGGGCGAACTCCTCGGCGGCCGCGGCCACGATCCGAGCCCGGACGGCACCTTCCTGGGCGCCTTTGGGCCGGCCGCGCTTGCTGGTCATTCCCCGCCCCTAGCAGGCGGCAACAGCCCGGCACAGCCGTTTACAAGGCTCCGGGCTTTCGATATTCACAGACTCGTTAATAAGGGAGATGATGCATGCGCCGCCGCGTGTTCCTGACTGCCGCGATCCTTGCGTTTGTGCAGGCGCCGGCGGTGGCGCAGGCGCCGATCCTCCTGGAGCGAGACACCGTGCGCGAACTCGCCATCGCCCCCGGCCAGACCTACACCGCCTCGCTGCGGCTGCGAGCGGGGGAATCCGCCGACGTGGTGGTGCTGCAGCAGGGAATAGATTTGGTCGTCGACCTGCTCGGCCCCGGCGGCCGCCTGCTCGACTCGGTCGACAGTCCCAACGGCCGTCAGGGCGACGAGCCGGTGGCGATCTCCGCCGCCGCGACGGGCGTCTACACGCTGCGCATCCGCCCCATCTCCCCCGCCGAGCCGAGCGGCCGCTTCACCCTCAGGGTCGCCGCCCTGCGCGACCGCGCGGCCACGGCAGCGCTCGCGGACGAGCGGCGGCTCGCGCGCCGCGAGGCGACGGACTGGCTGCGCCCGCGCAGCGTCGGCTTTCCGCAATCCGGAATCCCAGCCCCAGACCAGCCGCTGGCGCCGTTCGACACGCTCGCGTCCGAGGCGCGCGTCGTTGGCCTCGGCGAGGCGAGCCACGGCAGCCGCGAGCTCAACGACCTGCGCCTCGCGCTGGTGAGGCGGCTGGTGGAGCGGCACGGTTACCGCCTC
>DASZEO010000156.1:0-1712 GCA_035940755.1 Allosphingosinicella sp.
CGCCCATTCCCACTACCGGCATATCCGTCCCCCTTTTCCTAGACTGGGGCCGGGATACAGCCTGTGAACGGCCCGGGCTATCGCCCGAAAGGGTGATTTGCGGCCGATCCGCCGACCGGATCAGGGGATCAGCGCCAGGAACCGCGCTTTTTCGATCGCCTGCACCCGGCGCTGCACGCCGAGCTTGTCGTAGATTCGCGCCACATGCGTCTTGACCGTGTTCGGCGAGATGCCGAGCCGGCGCGCCAATTCCTTGTTCGATTCGCCGTCGGCGAGGGCGTCGAGGATTTCGACCTCGCGCGGTGACAGGCCGAGCGAGCGGATCGCCGCGTCGTTGCGCTCGAACTCGGCTGCGGCCCGGGCCGGCGTCAGCCGGCTGCCCGCCCAGGCGCCGAGGGCGGCGAAGCCGGCGGCGATCAGGACGATATAGATTTCGGTAGAAAAGGCGCGGGCGACGTAGCGATATTCGAGCCACTGGAGCAGCCCCGCCCCCATTGCGAGCGCGAGCGAATAGAGGATGATCGTGCGCTTCATCGGCCGCAGGCTGCCAGAAAAGCCGCGCCCTCGCCAGCGGCGGGAGGTGACGGCGGCGCGCGCCGCCCCTATCTCGCCGCCATGTCCGCGCCCGTCCTCGCTTATGAAGATCTCGGCTTGATCCAGGGCTCCGGCTGGCTGTTCCGCGGCCTCGACCTGTTCATCGGCGCGCGCGACCGGCTGGCGCTGATCGGCCGCAACGGCGCCGGCAAGACGACCCTGCTCAAATGCCTGGCCGGCCTGATCGACACCGACGAGGGGTGGCGGACGATCCAGCCGGGGGTGAAAGTGGTGCTGCTCGAGCAGGATCCGGCGGTCGCGCAATTCGCGACGCTGCGCGACTTCGCGCTGCACGGATCGGACGCGCCCGCGCCACACGAAGTCGAGGCGGTCGCCCACCAGATCGGCCTCGACCTCGACCGGCCCGCCGCCACGGCAAGCGGCGGCGAGCGGCGCCGGGCCGCCATCGCCCGGGCGCTGGCGTCGCAGCCCGACGTGCTCCTGCTCGACGAGCCGACCAACCATCTCGACCTTGCCGGCATCGAGTGGCTCGAGGAGTGGCTCGGCCGCTTCGCCGGGGCGTTCATCGTCATCAGCCACGACCGGACTTTCCTGAGGCGGCTGACCCGATCCTCGCTGTGGCTCGAGCGCGGCACCCTGCGGCGGGCGGAGGTCGGCTATGGCGGGTTCGAAGCGTGGACCGAGAAGGTCTATGAGGAGGAAGCGCGCGCCGCGGAAAAGCTCGACGCCCGGCTAAAGCTGGAGCTTCACTGGCTTCAGCGCGGCGTCACGGCGCGGCGCCGGCGCAACCAGGGGCGGCTGGCGAAGCTCCACCAGATGCGAGCCGCCCGCGCGGCGATGCTCGGCCCCGCCGGCACGGCCCGGCTCGGCCTCGAGACCGACGAGATCCGCACCAAGATGGTGATCGACGCCGAGGGCGTCACCAAGCGTTACGGCGAGCGCACGATCGTCAGCGACTTCACGCTGCGCATCCAGCGGGGCGACCGGATCGGCGTGGTCGGCGCCAACGGCACCGGCAAGACCACCCTGCTCAAGCTTCTGACCGGCGAAATCGAGCCGGACGAAGGCAAGATCACTCTCGCGAAGACGTTGACCGGCGTCATGATCGACCAGCAGCGGCGGCTGCTCGACCCGGACAAGCGCGTGCGCGACGTGCT
>DASZEO010000157.1:0-4208 GCA_035940755.1 Allosphingosinicella sp.
GGGGCGGCGGACCACAAATACAGCCGCGGCTATGTCGCCGTGCTCGCCGGCGAGATGCCCGGAGCCGCCGCCCTGACCGCCGCTGCCGCCCTTCGCGCCGGCGCCGGCTATGTTCGGCTGCTGGCCGACGAGCCGGTCGTCGGCGTCCCGAGCGCTGTCGTGCAGGGCGGCCACGGGAGCGGGATCGACGACCCCCGCATCGGTGCCATCGTGGCCGGGCCCGGCCTCGGGCGGGGCCTCCACGCCAGGCAGCTTCTCGGCGCCGCGCTCAGCGCGGGGAGGCCGCTGGTGCTCGACGCCGACGCGCTGAACATCCTGGCCGAGGAGGGCGGGGCGGCGCTCGCCGACGCCATCCTCACGCCGCATGCCGGCGAGTTCGCGCGGCTGTTCGGCCGGGTCGGCGGAAGCAAGGTCGAGCAGGCGCGGACCGCCGCCGCCGGGGCCGGCGCGGTCGTGGTCTTCAAGGGGCCCGACACTGTGGTGGCGGCGCCGGACGGGCGCGCGGCGATCGGCGCCTCCGAGTCGCACTGGCTGGCCAGCGCCGGAACGGGCGACGTGCTCGCCGGCATCATCGCCGCCGTTCGCGCGAGCGGGCTCGAAGCGTTCGAAGCCGCCTGTGCCGCCGTGTGGCTGCACAACCGTGCCGCGCTCCTCGCCGGCCCGGCGCTGATCGCTGACGATCTCGTCGTACAGCTTCCCGCCGCCGTCGCCGAGTGCTTGTGACCATGAACGAGCAGGTGGTCGCCTTGGCCTCCCGCGGCGACGGAGTCACTCAAAGCGGCCGCTACGTGCCGATGGCGGCGCCGGGCGACGCGGTGACCGAAGAAGGCGGCGTCATCGCCGGACCGAACCGGCAGGAGCCGCCGTGCCGCCACTTCCCCGAATGCGGAGGGTGCCAGCTCCAGCACGTCGGTGACGAAGCCTATCTGGACTTCGTCACCGACCGGGTCGTCCGCGCCCTCGCCGCCCACGACGTGAGGGCAGAGCGGATCCTGCCGCCGCATCTGTCGCCGCCGAATAGCCGCCGCCGCGCCTCGCTTCGTGCCGAGCGCAGGGGCGGGCAGGTGCTGCTCGGCTTCAATGCCGAGGCCAGCCACCGGATCGTCGACATGCGCGAATGCCACATCCTGCGCCCGGAGCTCTTCGCGCTGGTGGCGCCGCTGCGGTCGCTGCTCGCGCGCCTGCTCCCGCCGCGCGGCCGCGCCGAGGCCCTCCTGACGCTGTGCGACCAGGGGCCGGACGTGCTGCTGCGCCGGGTCGGATCGGAGGGACTGGAGGCGGCCGAATCCCTCACCGCCTTCGCGGCGGGGCAGCGGCTGGCGCGCCTCGCTGTGGACGACGGCTACGGCGCCCAGACGCTCTGGGAGCCCGAGCCGGTCACCGCGACCCTCGGCAGCGTGCCGGTGCCTTTCCCGCATGCAAGCTTCTTACAGGCGACTCGGGAAGGCGAGGCGGCACTGGTCGAGGCGGTTCGGGCCGCGGTGGACGGGGCTCAGGTGATGGCCGACCTGTTCGCCGGCCTTGGCACCTTCGCCTTGTCGCTCAGCGGGCGGGTCTACGCCGCCGAAGGCGCTCGCGATGCCGCGCTGGCGCTGAAGGCGGCGGCGGGCCGCGCCGGCCGTCCGCTCTTCGTCGAGCATCGCGACCTTTTCCGCCGTCCGCTCGAACCGGATGAGCTGGCGCGGTTCGAGGCGGTCGTCCTGGATCCCCCGCGTGCCGGCGCGAAGGAGCAGGTGGAGCGGCTCGCCGGCTCTAAGGTGCCGCGAATCGCTTATATCTCGTGCAATCCCGCCACTTTCGCCCGCGACGCCGCCGCTTTGGCCGCTGGCGGCTATCGGCTCGAATGGGTAAGGGGCGTCGGCCAGTTCCGCTGGTCGACCCATGTCGAGCTGGCCGCGTGTTTCTCCCGCGCGTGAAGGACTGAAGCCATGCCGCCCGCTCCTTAGGCTTCTCGCCTCACAATGAGGCGTGAAGTGCGCGCGCGGCGGCGTGGATGGTGAGGCCGAGCAGGCAGAAGGAGGCGCCGATGAAGAACCAGAAGCGCCACCGGACGACGTTCACCGTCGCCTGCACCAGGCTGTGCGCGACCCGGAAGGCGACATAGCCCCACGCCAGCGCCACGTTGATCCGCACGTCGCCGCCGCCGAGCGCCACCAGCGCGAAGCAGATGGCGTAGAAGAGCGTCGGCTGCTCCATCAGGTGGTTGTAATTGTGCGCCTTCCACTGGACCCGGTCCTCGACGACGCCGTCGAGCGAGCCGGTCTTGCTGCCGACTCGCCCCTTGAGCGAGATGCCCTTGCGCCACATTGCCGGGAAGCGGACGGCGTACATCCAGATCATCATCGCCAGCGTCCAGGCGACGAGCGCGATCACCGGCGCGACGATGGGCTGATAGGGCATCGGCAAATCTCCCGCAGCTGCGCGGGCGAGGGTGCGTCAGTTAGGCGGCCGGTTCAACCGCGGCGCATCAAGGACAGTCGCTGACCTCGTCGCGCACCAGCCAGCGGACCGGCTTGTCCGAAGCGGCGACCCGCACGACGTCGACGGGATGCGTGATCGCCGCGATCGCGCCGCAGCGCGGCCCGGGCGAGGTGCGAAGGACATGGGCTTCGAGCGAAGCGCCCTGGTCCAGCACCCGCTCGATGCGGATCCGGTAGCCGCCGCTCGGCTGCGTCCCCATCGCCGCGACAAGCACCATCTCCCGCTCGAACGGCACCTCCGGAGGCGGCGGCGGTTCGCCATGATTGGCGGTGATCCGCCGCCACATCGCCTGCCAGGTCGCGGCATCGCGCACCACCAGGTTGAGCGGCTCGTGAAGCCCACCGGCGAACTGGAAATATTGCTCCGTCTGCGGGTGGAACCGGCGCAGCTCTAGGCCGCCCGGGCGTTCGCTGGGCGGAACTCCGCTCCAGTCGACCACACGGCCGGCGAGAACGATGGCGGCGAGTTGCCCGCTCAGGCCGGAGGCGCCGCACGGCTGCGCCGTCACGCGGATGCGGCCCTGGAAGCGCAGGACGGAGGTTGCGCCCGCCGGGTCGGTGCAGCCGCTTTCGGCAAGCTCCGGTTCGGACCAGAGCTCGCGGCTCGCCAGCAGCCGGTCAAGTTCGCGGCTCGCCGCCTGATCGAAGCCGAAGCGTACCCCCGCGTTCCAGCCGACCCAGCCCTGCGGCGTGCGCACTGCCGCCGCCACCTGCGGCGGCTCGGGCTCCCATGAGCCGTTGGGCTGCTGGATCATCCGCGGCAGCGAAATGCCGCGGCGCACCAGCACGGAGGCGGATGCCCGCCGCGCCTCCTCCAGCGCCGCCGGCCCCAGGACCGTGCGCACATCGCGCTCGACGATAGTCCGCGCCTCTTCCGCGGACCAGGACCGCTCGCTCGTTTCCCGCTCCGTCGGCGGCGCACCGGTGGTCGCGCAGGCGGCGAGGGTCAAGGCGGCGAGGGGGATCAGTGGGCGCATGACAGGCTCCGGCTAAGCTGGGAGCGAGTAATAGGCGCGCGAACCTGAACCTCGTCTTCAGGCGGCGTCGAACAGCTTCGCGAACCGCCGCTTCTGCCGGGTCTGCCAATGGCCGCGGTGGAAGGCGTCGCTGGCCAGCAGCGGCAGCACGCTCGTCGCCTCGGCGAACACCATCTGCTCGAGCGCCGTCGAGACCTTGCCCCAGCTCGCCGCCTCCTGCAGCGTCGAGGAGGAGCAGGCGCCGTCGCGGACGTCGGCGACGGTGATCTGGACGGCATATTTGTGAACGTCGACGTCCTTGTGGCCGAGGATCTCGGCGCACACGACGGTATCCTGAGTGAAGTTCTTCGGGACGCCGCCGCCGATCATCAGCAGGCCGGTCGTGCCCGCTTCGATCTTGATGTCGGTGAGCTCACGGAAGTCGGCGATCGAATCCATCGTCAGATAGGGCCTGCCTGCCTTCATGGCGTCGACCTGGTGCTTGACCAGGCCGAAGCCGGCCGAGCTGTCAGTGAAGGCGGGGCAGAAGATCGGCACGTCATGCTCGAAGGCGAGCTTGACGAGGCTGTTCTCCTTCTTGCCGTGCTCCATCAGCCACCGGCCCATCTCGCGGATGAAGGCACGCGACGAATAGGGCTTCGGCTCCAGCGAATCGGCGATGGCCCCGATCGTGTGGTCGGTCTCCTGCAGCGACTCCTCGTCGATATAGGTGTCGTAGATACGATCGATGTAGAGCGAGCGCAGCGTATCG
>DASZEO010000158.1:0-5203 GCA_035940755.1 Allosphingosinicella sp.
CCGCTCGCCAATTCGCTGGCGACGGACCTTTACCGGCTGATCCCCAATTCGACGGACGTCTCGGTGTTCGAGGAGCGGCCATGGACGATCCTCAACTTCGCGATCATCGGCAACGAGACGCGCTATCATTCGGCCGGCGACGATCTGCAGGCGCTAGACCGGCGCAGCCTCCAGCATATGGGCGACCAGGCGCTGGCGCTGGCGCTCGACTTAGCGGCCGGGGGGCCGGTCGAGGCGTCGGGCGAACGGCTCTACGCCGACCTGCTCGGCCGCCAGCTGATAACGCTGCCGCTCCTGTTGGGCTTGGTGCTGCTCGGAGTCCTGCTCCTTTTCTTCCTCGTAGAAGCGTGGCGGCGGCGGGCGCTGGGGCGGCCGCTGGCGGCGGCGGCGCTCGCCCTCGCCGGATCGGCCGGAGTCGCGGCGCTGGGCCAGCTGATCCTGGCCCTCATCCGAAGCGGCGATTACTGGCGCGGCCAGCCGGGCGTCACCAGCCTCGCCGTCTACGCCTCGGCCATGTCGGCGTGCCTGCTCGCGCTCATCCTGGTGGGGCGGGCCGTCGAGACGTCGCGGCTTCGGGTCGCCTTCTGGCTGCTCTTCCTCCTGCTCGGCGCAGCAATCGGCGCCGTCGCCCCGGGCGGGGCGATCTACTTCCTGCTTCCGCCGCTCGCCGCCGCTCTTGGCATCGCCCTGCGACGGCTTCATCCCCGGGCGGAGCGGGCCGGCGCCTGGGCGGCGATCCTCCTCCTCTACCTGACGTTCGGGCCGTCCCTCGCGATGTTCGAGGAGCTGATGAGCGACGGCCCGCACTGGATGTTCGCGCCGATCGGTGCGGCGATCCTGCTCCCGGCGCTGATCGAGGCCAAGGGGATGATCGAGCGCGTGCCGCGGCTGCTGGTGCTGGCCGGCGCCGGCGACCTGTTCCTGCTGCCGTGGGCGGCGGCGGCGCTGACGCCCGCCTACACCGAGGACCGGCAGCAGCTCTTCACCATCGACTATGCTTGGGACGCTGCCGCCGGCCGCGGCCGGTGGGCGGTGAACAATGACGGCAGACCGATCCCGTTCGAAGCGCGATGGGAGCGCGGGCAACTGCCTTATTCGCAGCGGCGGCGATGGATCGCGGCCGCCCCTCCGCTGGCCCTGGCGCCGCCGGCCGTCACTTTGATCGCCGACCGGCCGAACGGCGCGGGCCGGCGGCTGACGCTGAGGCTTCGCAGCAACGGCGCGGAGATCATCACCCTGCTGGCACCGCCCGGGACGCCGCTTCGAGCGGCGGGTGCCGGCCGCTTCATGCGACCGTTCGGGCGGGCCCGTAGCGACGACCGGTACGCACTTCGCTGCATCGGGCGCAGGTGCGACGGCGCGGTCGTCGAGCTGCTCGCGCCCGCCCGCGCGCCGCTCGATCTCACCGTGATCGGCACGCGCAGCGGCCTTCCGGCAGCGGCGGAGCCGCTGCTCCGGTCGAGGCCGGCGCTCGCTCGCCCGCAATACAGCCCGGATTCGACGATCGCCTACGCCAACATCAGGCTCTAGGTGCGAAGCGGGCCGGTTTGCGCTAGGTGCGCGGCTGTGGCCGACCTGTTCAAAGATGAGCCTTCCGCCGAGAAGCCGCAAGGGGCGCCCGCGGACAGCGCGCCGCTCGCCGACCGGCTGCGGCCGCAGCGGCTCGAGGACGTGGTCGGCCAGGAGCATCTGACCGGCCCCGACGGTGCGATTGGCCGGATGGTCGCGGCCGGCAAGCTCGCCTCGATGATTCTGTGGGGGCCGCCAGGCACCGGCAAGACCACGATCGCCCGCCTGCTCGCCGATGCGGTGGGGATGCGCTTCGTCGCCATCTCCGCCGTCTTTTCGGGAGTCGCCGACCTCAAGAAAGTGTTCGCCGAAGCGCGCGAGCATGCGCGGCTGGCGAAGCAGACGTTGCTGTTCGTCGACGAGATCCACCGCTTCAATCGCGCGCAGCAGGACGGCTTCCTCCCCTATGTCGAGGACGGTACGGTGGTGCTGGTCGGCGCGACGACGGAGAATCCGTCCTTCGAGCTCAACGCCGCCTTGCTCTCGCGCGCTCAAGTGCTGATCCTCAACCGGCTCGACAGCACCGCCTTGTGCAAGCTGCTGGACCGCGCAGAAGCCTTGGTCGGCCGGCCGCTGCCGCTGACGAGCGAAGCGCGCGACGCGCTCGTCGCCACCGCCGACGGCGACGGACGGTTCCTGCTCAACCAGGCCGAGACCTTGTTCTCCGTGGAGCTGGAGGCGCCGCTCGACCCGGCGGCGCTGGCCGCCCTCCTCCACCGCCGTGTGGCGGTCTACGACAAGGACCGGGAGGGGCATTACAACCTCATCTCGGCGCTGCATAAGTCGATCCGCGGCTCCGATCCGCAGGCGGCGCTTTACTATCTGGCGCGGATGCTGACCGCGGGGGAGGAGCCGCTCTACCTGCTTCGCCGCCTCACCCGCGCGGCGGTCGAAGATGTCGGGCTGGCCGACCCGCAGGCGCTAGTCCAGTGCATCGCCGCTAAGGACACGTACGACTTCCTCGGCAGCCCCGAAGGCGAGCTGGCGATCGTGCAGGCCTGCCTCTACCTCGCCACCGCGCCCAAATCGAACGCAGCCTATATGGCCCAAAAGTCCGCTTGGGCGGCGGCGAAGGAAACCGGCTCGCTGATGCCGCCCAAGAACATCCTCAACGCCCCGACGCGGCTGATGAAGCAGATCGGCTACGGCAAGGGCTATCAATATGATCACGAGGCGGAAGGCGGCTTTTCCGGCGACAATTACTGGCCGGAGGAAATGGCCCCTCGGACCTTCTACGCGCCGACCGACCGGGGCTTTGAGAAGCGTATCGCCGAGCGTATCGCCTGGTGGGAGGAGCAGCGTGCGAAACGCCGCTAAGTTCGCGTTGACGGCGCTCGCGCTGATTGCGGCGGCGGCCGCGGCGCAGGAGCCTGCGCCGGTAAACCAGCTCGAGCAGGCGCTTGGACGGCAGACCAGGGCGCCCGCCATTCCTGAAGAGCTGCGTCCGATGGTGCGCGAGGCGACCCGCGAGCGCCTCCTCGTGCGCCGGGTCCGCGGCCCGGATGTCGTCGTCGACATCAGCGATCGCGAGGCGGAAAGCCCCGCCCAATTCGGCAACGGCAGGTTCGTCGGCTTTCCTTATGCGGGCTACGAATTTTTCGGCTTCACGCTCGTCGACCGGGCGGCGCAGGGCGAAGCGGCGCTGATCGACACCGGCGAGCGGCCGGTCTTTTCAAGCGACGGCCGCTACTTCGCCTCGGCGGTCATCACCGAAGGAGGCTATGGGATAAACGAAGGCGTGGCGGTGTGGGAGGTCCTGCCCGATCGCGTGGCGCGACGCTTCTATACCGAGGCGATGCCGGCCGGCATCGAGTGGCGCGTCGACGGCTGGCCGCGCGACGCTTGCGTCGCAATCAGCGCGGTGGAGCCGGGATGGCAGCCGCCGCCCGGGATCGACTATTCGGTCGGCATCCGGAGCGCTCCGCGCGCCCATTTCCAACTCGTGATGGACCAAGACGGCGTTGCATTGTCCGCAGCGCCGGCGGCGTCGGTGTGCGGCGTCGGCAGCAGCGAATAGCGGGCGTGGCCGAGCCGATCGACAGCTGGGACAAAGCGGTGGGGTTCGCGCTCAGTCTTCCCGACACGCATTTGTCCACGAGCTACGGCAAGCCGGCGGTGAAGGTGACGTCGAACGGCCGCGCCTTCCTCTATACCGGGCATGAGCAGAAGGACTCGTTCGGCGTCGCTATCGATCTCGACACGGTCGAGATCCTCAAGGAGACGGACCCGCACACGTTCTGGCAGTCGCCGCATTACGAAGGCTGGCCGGCTGTTCTGATCCGCTTCGACAGCCCGGATCCGGAGCGGGTCCGGTCGGTGATCGAACGCTCGCGCGAGTGGACGGCGGCCAAGCCGCCGCCGAGGGCGCGGAAGAAGAAGTGACCGCATTCGAGCGCTTCGCCGCCATCGACTGGTCCGGAGCGAAGGGAAAAAGGCACAAGGGGATCGCGGTCGCGATGGCGGAAGCCGGTAAGTCGCCGCCGCGGCTGGTGCGGCCGGGCCACGTCTGGTCGCGCACCGAGGTGCTGGACTGGCTGCTCGCCGCCGCGGGCAAGGCCCCTACCTTGTTCGGGTTCGATTTCAGCTTCGCACCGCCGATCGCCGAGCGCGGCGAATATCTGCCCGGCGAGCTCGGCGTGCCCCGCACCGCCCGGGAATTCTGGGCCTATGTCGATCGGGTCGCGGACGATGAGGATCTCGGCGCGGCGAGCTTCCTCGAGCTGGCCCATCGCCGCCACTTCTATTTCGGCGCCGCCGACGGCATCAAGGCGAACTTCATGCACTTCCGCCGCTGCGACGCGCGGCTCAACGCCATGGGCGGGCGCAAGACGGCTTGCGCCTACGACGCGATCGGCGCGGCGCAGGTCGCCAAGGCGAGCTTCTCAGGCATGCGGCTGCTCCACCGGCTGGATGGGAAGGTGGCGATCTGGCCGATGGACCCGCTGCCCGAGCGCGGCAGCGCGGTGGTTGAAATCTACACGCGCATCTACCTGCGCCGTGCGGGCCTCTCCGGGACAAAGCTGAGGTCGAGGGCGGAACTCAACCGTGCGCTGAAGGGCCTGGGAAGCGCGGCGCCGCGGCTCGGCTTCGAGCCGAACGATCATCAGACCGACGCGATGGTCACCGCCGCCGGCATGCGCGCGCTGGCTGCGAACGAGCTGAGTGCCTTCGCGCCGGAAGACCTGACGCCGGAACTCGCTTCTACTGAAGGCTGGACGTTCGGCATCACTTAACGCATCTCGCGCTATCAGACGTAGCCGGGTTAGCTCAGCTGGTAGAGCAACCGCCTTGTAAGCGGTAGGTCGTCGGTTCGAGTCCGACACCCGGCACCATGGCGCCTATCACAGCGGCAGCGTCCGCCCCTCTGCGGCGCTGCGCCTCGCCGTTTCCAGAATTCGGAGCCCGGCGCGGGCATCGGCCGGATCGACCGGCGGCGGGGCTCCTTCGAGGACAGCGTCGGCGACCGCTTCGTAGAAACGGCGCCAGCAGCCCGGCTGGGTCGCGATCCGCTCGATTGCCCCGTCGCCGGAGGTGAAGGTGCCGTAAGCGGAGGCAACATCGTCCCCCAGCCCGGGCGCGTCGGCGCCCCGCCCCGTCTTGATGCGGGCTTCCTGCGGATCGACGCCGTATTTGA
>DASZEO010000159.1:0-6330 GCA_035940755.1 Allosphingosinicella sp.
CACCAAGCCGGCGACGCTCGCCGCGACAGATTTCATCGTCATCTGAGGGCCGCGCCTGGTTCGGGTCCGTAGAGGCGCCAGGCTGCACTTCGTCCCGGTCGGGTGCCGCCGTCAGTACACCCGCGCCTTGGGCTTGATGTATTCGATGTCGTCGGTGAGCGTATATTCGTGGACCGGGCGGTAATCGATGCGCACGCCGCCGCCTTTGCCGCCCCAGCCGCCGAACCAGGCCACCGTGTGCTTGAGCCAGTTGACGTCGTCGCGGTTCGGATAATCCTCGCGGGCGTGGGCGCCGCGGCTTTCGGTGCGGTTGGCGGCCGAATGTATCGTCACGGCTGCCTGAGCGATGAGATTGTCGAGCTCGAGCGTCTCGACCAGGTCGGTGTTCCAGATCAGGCTCCGGTCGGTGACGTGGATATCCTCCATCCTTTTGTAGACGGCGTCGATCTTGCCCTGCCCCTCGGCCAGCGTCTCCTCGGTGCGGAATACGGCGCAGTCGGCCTGCATGGTGCGCTGCATCTGCTCGCGCACCTGTGCCGTCGGGCTGCCGCCCTTGGCGAAGCGGAAATGGTCGAGGCGGGAGAGCGCCAGGTCGTCGGAGCCGCCCGGCAGCGGCGGCAGGGCGCTGTTCGGCTTGACGATCTCGCCGAGCCGGTAGCCGACCGCGCGGCCGAACACGACCAGGTCGATCAGGCTGTTGGAGCCGAGCCGGTTGGCGCCGTGAACCGAGACGCACGCGGCCTCGCCGACGGCGAACAGCCCCGGCACGACGCTGTCCGGATTGCCGTCCTTCAGAGTCACGACCTCGCCGTGATAATTGGTCGGGATCCCGCCCATATTGTAGTGGACCGTCGGCAGCACCGGCAGGGGCTGGCGAGTCAGGTCCACCCCGGCGAACACCTTCCCCGTCTCCGTGATCCCCGGGAGGCGTTCGGCGAGGACCTTGGCGTCGATGTGGTCGAGGTGGAGGTAGATATGGTCCTTGTCCTTGCCGACGCCACGGCCCTCTCGGATCTCGAGCGCCATCGAGCGCGAGACGACGTCGCGGCTCGCCAGGTCCTTGGCCGAAGGCGCGTAGCGCTCCATGAACCGCTCGCCCTCGGAATTGGTCAGGTACCCGCCCTCACCGCGCGCGCCTTCGGTGATCAGCACGCCGGCGCCATAGACCCCCGTCGGATGGAACTGGACGAACTCCATGTCCTGCAAGGGCAGCCCGGCCCGAAGCGCCATCGCATTGCCGTCGCCGGTGCAGGTATGGGCCGAAGTCGCCGTGAAATAAGCGCGCCCGTACCCCCCGGTGGCGAGCACCACCGCGTGCGAGCGGAAGCGGTGCACCGAGCCGTCTTCCATGCACAAGGCGATGACGCCGCGGCACGACCCGTCCGGCGCCATGATCAGATCGAGCGCGAAATATTCGATGAAGAAGTCGGCGTCATATTTGAGGCTCTGCTGGTAGAGCGCGTGGAGCATGGCATGGCCGGTCCGGTCGGCGGCCGCGCAGGTGCGCTGCGCCGGCGGCCCCGCCCCCATATTCTGCATCATTCCGCCGAACGCGCGCTGATAGATCCGCCCCTCCGACGTGCGGGAGAAGGGCACGCCGAAATGCTCGAGCTCGAACACCGCCGCCGGCGCCTCGCGGCACAGATATTCGATCGCGTCCTGGTCGCCGAGCCAGTCCGACCCCTTGACGGTGTCGTACATGTGCCAGGTCCAGTGGTCGGGCCCCATATTGCCGAGCGAGGCCGAAATCCCCCCCTGCGCCGCCACCGTGTGCGAGCGGGTCGGGAACACCTTGGTGATCGCCGCCGTCTTCAGCCCCTGCCCCGCCGCCCCCATCGTCGCGCGCAGCCCCGACCCGCCGGCGCCGACGACGACGACGTCGTAGCTGTGGTCGACGATCTTGTAGGCGGGGGTTGGGGGGGTGGCCATGCGCACGGCTTTTAGCTTTGGGCGGCGCGGTTGCAAGGGCGGGGGGAAGCAAGGGCCGTCCGCGCAAAGCCGCGGAGGCGCGGAGGCGCGGCGTCGCGGCTGCGCCATCGCCATCGACCGCGCCCGCCGCGCCGACTAGAACGGCGCGGTGGACAGCCCCTCCCAGGCCTCGGACGCGCTTCGGATCGTGCTTGGCACGGTGCTCGACGCGGTCGTCGTGATCGATGCCGAGGGCGCGGTGACCGGGTGGAATGCGGTGGCCGAGCGGGTGTTCGGCTGGACCGCGGACGAGGCGGTCGGCCGGAACCTCAACGAACTGATCGTGCCGGCGAAGCACCGCGAGGCGCACCTCAGCGGCATGCACCGCTACCAGCGCACCGGCGAAGCGCGCGTGCTGAATCGGCGGATCGAGATCAGCGCACTCGACAAAGCCGGCCGGGAATTCCCGATCGAGCTTTCGATCACGCCGGCGCCGGCTGGGACGGGCGCGGCGTTCATCGGCTTCATGCGCGACATCAGCGAGCGGCGCGAGGCCGAGGCGGCGCTCCGCGACGCCCGCTCGCGCGCGCAGGAGCTGGCGAGCGAACGCGAGGCCATATTGTCGCAGCTCGGCGAGGCGGTGATCCTCGCGGACGCGGAAGGCAAGCTGACCTTCGTGAACGAGGCGGCCGAGCAGCTTCACGGCGTTCGCCTGCTCGGAGTCGGGCCCGACGATTACAGCGCCACCTACCACCTGCTCACCGAGGACGGCCTGCCCTACCCTTCGCACGAGCTTCCGCTGGCGCGGGCGGTGCGCGGCGAGACGGTGAGCCAGGCGCGCTGGCGGGTGCGGCGGCCGGACGGATCGGTAGCGCTGGCGGTGGGGAGCGCCAAGCCGCTGCTGTCGCCCGAGGGCAGGCAGGTCGGGGCCGTGCTGACCGCGCGCGACGAGACCGAGCGCGACCGCGCCGAACGCCAGGTGCGCGAGAACGAGGCGCGGCTTCGCGCCGTCACCGACAACCTTCCGGGCGGGGCGGTCTACCAGATCTGGATGAGCGGCGACGGGGCGGAGCGCCGCTTCGTCTATCTGTCGCAAAGCTACGAGCGGCTAACCGGCGTCGCGGCCGCGGCCGTGCTTGAGAATCCGGCGCTCGCCTATGAGGCGATCTGGGCGGAGGACCGGCCTCGCTTCGCCGAGGCGGAGCAGGAGGCGATCCGGACCCGCTCGCCGTTCGACGTCCAGGCGCGCCTGCGCCGCGGCGACGGCGAGACGCGCTGGTGCCGCTTCATCTCCGCGCCGCGCGACCAGGCGGACGCCTCGATCATCTGGGACGGGCTGCTGATCGACATCAGCCAGCGAATCCAGGCGGAGATCGCGCTTCGCGAGCTCAACGCCGACCTCGAGCGCAAGGTCGCCGAGGAGGTGGCGGCGCGCGAGCGGGTGTGGAGCGTGAGCCGCGACCTGATCGTCGTCATCGCCGCCGACGGGACCTACCGCAAGCTCAACCCCGCGTGGCGGAGCGAGATGGGCTACGATCCCGAGGCGCTCGTCGGCACCCCCTTCGACGGGCTTGCGCACCCGGACGATCTCGCAGCCGCACGCGAGGCCTTCGCAGCCCTGCAGGCGGGCGAGCCGGTCAGCGACATCGACGTTCGGATCAGGGCCGCGGACGGATCCTATCGCGCCTACAGCTGGACCTGCGTGGCCGAGGCCGACGGCATCTACGCGGCCGGGCGCGACATCACCCGCAGGATCGAGCTCGAGGAGCAGCTTCGCCAGTCGCAGAAGATGGAGGCGGTGGGGCAGCTAACCGGCGGCATCGCCCACGATTTCAACAACCTGCTTACGATCATCCGCTCCGCGGTCGACATGATGCGCCACCGCGACCTGCCCGAGGAGCGCCGCGCGCGCTATGTCGACGCGATTGCCGAGACGGTCGACCGGGCGTCGCGGCTCACCGGCCAGCTGCTCGCCTTCGCCCGCCGCCAGCCGCTTAAGCCCGAGATCGTCGACGTGTCGGCGCAGGTGCCTATCGTCACCGACCTGGTACGCCCGCTGCTCGGCTCGAGGATCGACATCGCCCTGGCCGACGGCGTTCCGCCGCTGTTCGCCAGAGTCGATTTGAGCCAGTTCGAGACGGCGCTGATGAACCTCCTCCTCAACGCCCGCGACGCGATGGAAGGCGAAGGCCGGGTCGCCGTCGGCATCGCCGAGGCCGACCGGCTGCCGTCGCTGCGCGGCGAGGCGGGCCGCTCCGGCGAGTTCATCGCCATCACCGTCGCCGACACCGGCCGAGGCATCGATCCGGACCGGATCGACCGCATTTTCGAGCCCTTCTTCACCACCAAGGACGTCGGCAAGGGCACCGGGCTCGGGCTCAGCCAAGTCTACGGCTTCGTGCGCCAGTCGGGCGGGGACATCGCGGTCGAGAGCCGCCCCGGCGAAGGCTCGACCTTCACCGTCTACCTCCCGCGCACCGCGGCGGCACCCGATGCTGCCAATGCCGAAACGGGGCCGGCCGCCGCGGCGGTGCGCAAGGGCATGCGCGTCCTGGTCGTCGAGGATGACGAGCGGGTCGGCCAGTTCTCGACCGAGGCGCTTCACGATCTCGGCCACGAGACCACCCTCGTCGCCGGCGCGGCCGAGGCGCTCGAAGTGCTGGAGCGCGACGACCTTCACTTCGACGTCGTGTTCAGCGACGTGATGATGGCCGGGATGAGCGGCCTCGACCTCGCCCAGGCGATCCGCGCCCGCTACCCCGGCCTGCCCGTGCTTCTGACCAGCGGCTACAGCGAAGTCATTGCCAAGGAAGGCGCGTTCGGCTTTCCGCTTTTGCGGAAGCCCTATTCCGTCGAAGCCCTGTCGCGAGCGCTCCGCAAGGCGGTGCGCTCCTAGCACCGCGCGCCGGAGTCGCCGCCGATGGACTTGACTCCGGTGCCGCCGATCGGGAATTTGCTGCGTGAAGCAACGCGATTGTGGGGGAGATGCCATGGCGACGAGCAGGCGTGCGGCAGGTTGGGCCGCGCTCGCCTTTCTCGCCGGCGGGACGGCCGCGGCGCAGTCCGGAACGCTGCGCACCGGCGAATATGCCTGCTACGGCTCCGGAGGCCAGATCATGGGCGGGCTGGGCTTCAGGGTCACTGGGCCCGGGCGCTACACCGACCTCGACGGCGCGACCAGCGGCACGTTCAGCGTCAGCGGCTCCAGCGTCACGTTCAGGGGCGGGCACTTGGACGGCCAGACCGGTCGCGAGCTCACCGCCAACGGTTTCCACATCGGCCAGCAGGCGACCTGCGAGTTCTGGGGCTGACGGACACACGCGGCGCGGGCGGCCGAGCCGCGGCTTGGGCTTGGCCTGGCTCGTCGTAGAAGGCCTTCGTCGGCGCTTCGCAAGCGGGGGCCGGGGGCGCAGGCGTCGCGCGTTCGGCGCGGACCGAATGCGGGGCGTTGCCGGCGGCGGCGCCACCGGCGAAAAGGCAGGAATGAGGTGGCGGGCAGGGATGGCGGCGGCGGCGTTGCTGGCGAATGCACAGGCTTGCTCCGCCGGGTTGAGCGGACCGCGGGCCGCCGACGGCTGCCTCAGCCTCGTCGGGGGCGAGGAGAGAATCGTCGCCGGAGGCCGGCTGACGTCGCGGATGTTCCCCGGCCCGCCCAATTTCGCGAGCATCGCCGCCGGCGACCTGCCGGAGCGCGCCTACATCCTCGAGCTTGCGTCGAGCGACTGCGTCGACGACGGCGGCGACTTCGCCGACCCGAACGAGCGGTTCACGATTGTCCATCTCATCGCGGAGGATGAGGCAGCGCGCACCATGATCGGCGTCTTCGAAGGACGCGATGTGATCGTCCGCGGCCGGGCTTTCCCCTCGAACAACGCCCGCCACCGCGCGCCGCTGGCGATGATCCCGGATGCGATCGACGAGCGGTGACGCGCCAATGGCAGGCGCCGCGGCAGGCGGATGGTGCAACGGGGGAAATGACCTTGCCCGCCTCGGCCGCCGCCGCGGCGGCGCGGTGAACCGGCGGATCGACATGGGCTCGCTCGACAAGCGGCCGCGCATTCACGGACGAGCTTCCGATCGTGCGGGCCCTGAGCCCGTGACAGCGCGGCCGCTGGGCAATGTCCTTGACTTCGATGCCGTCGATGACGGATTTTGCCCTCGGAAAGCAGAACGATGCGGGGGTGAGGCAATGGCGATGAGCAGGCGTGCGGCAGGTTGGGCCGCGCTCGCGCTTCTGGCGGCGGGGACGGCGGCGGCGCAGGAGTCCGGCTACCGTGTGGGCGATGAGGTCGAGCTCATGATCAACGCCGGTCAGTGGCAGCGCTGCACCGTCGTCGATCCCGGTTCCGCGGAAAGCGTGATGCGGATGCGGTGCGAGCCTTATTCGAGCGGCGCCACGAGCCGCGCCGGCGGCATCTACGT
>DASZEO010000160.1:0-1695 GCA_035940755.1 Allosphingosinicella sp.
CAATCACGACTTCATCGCCGGCCACGGCACGATGGGTCTCGAAATTCTCGAGGACGCTCCGGAGACCGCGACCCTTATCGCGGCGATCGGTGGCGGCGGGCTGATCACCGGCGTCGGAAGCGCGGCCAAGGCGATCCGGCCGGAGGTCCGGGTGCTCGGGGCGGAGCCGGAAACGGCGGCGCCCTACGCCCTGTCGCTGAGGGAAGGCGGCCCCCGCCGCTTCGCCGCCTGGCAGCCCTCGTTCGTCGACGGCGCCGGCGGCCAGAGCGTCACCGAACGGATGTGGCAGCGCATGGGGCCGGTGGTCGACGGCACGATCACCGTCACCCTCGAGGAGACCCGGCGCGCCATGCGGCTGATGGCCGAGAAGGCGCGCGTCATCGCCGAAGGCGCGGGCGCTCTCGCCCTCGCGGCGGCGCTGACCGGGCGGGCGGGTGAGGGGCCGATAGTCTGCGTTGTCTCGGGCGGAAATATCGACCTCGCGAAGTTCGCCGAGCTGGTCGGGCCCTAAGCCGTCATGCTGAACTTGTTTCAGCTGTGGATTCACATTTGAAGTGCAACGGTTGGAGGAAGGTTTCGGCTGGGGTTTGGAAGCCGAGGCATTTTCGGGGTGTATTGTTGTATCGGGCGACGAGCTTGTCGAGGGTATGGCTTGGGATACGGTCGAGGTCGGTTTTGCGTGGCAGGTTTCGCCTGAGGCGTCCGATGGCGTTTTCGACGCCGCCTTTTTGCCAGGGGCTTTGGGTATCGCAGAAGTAGGTTGCGATTCCCAGTTGCTGGGTGAGCCGATAGTGTCTGGCGAACTCGGTACCGTTATCGAAGGTGATGGTCCGGCGCATGTCGGGCGGCATGGGTTTGAGCATTGCGGCGATCGCTCTGGCGGTAGGTTCGGCCTTGAGGTCGGGTGCTCGAGTGACGAGGGTGATCCGGGATCGCCGCTCGTGGGCGACGAGGATCGCCTGGCCGGTTTTCGAGAAGAGCATGGCGTCGGCCTCCCAATGGCCTTGGGCGGCGCGGTCGTCGGCTTCGGCGGGGCGGTCGTGGATCGAGCGTCTCTCGAGGAAGCGTGGGGCTCCGCCGCCTTTGTTGCGCCAGCCGCGCTTGAGCCTTCCGCGCGGCAAATAGAGGCGCCATCGGCCGTCGCTGGTTCGCTTCAGCTGGGCGTGGATGAAGCGGTAGAGGCTCTCGTGGCTGATGACCCGGCGGCCGGCGTCGAGGGCGAGGCGGCCGCAGATCTGCTCGGGCGACCACCCCTCGGCCATGCGGTCCAGGACGGTCTCGCGCAGGGCCTCGTCGCGCTCGAGCCGCGAGCCCGACCAGCGCCTCGCGCCCGCCTGCTGCTGGGCGTAGGTGGGGCTGTAGCCGATCTTCGAGCCCTTGTTGCGCCTCAGCTCCCTGGAGACGGTCGACGGCTGGCGATCCAGAGCTGCAGCGATTTGCCGGATCGATTGCCCGCCTTCATGAAGGCGGGCAATCTCACACCGTTCCTCGATCGAAAGCTGGCGGTAGCTGGGCATGGCAACACCTGTCTGTGGTGTTGCACTTCGTTTGTGAACTCAGAGGGGTCCACCTCCTTTTCGCGGCTGCCGGAGGAAGGAGGGATGCCGGATCAAGTCCGGCATGACTCGGCGGGGTCGAGGTGCGAGCCGAAGGAAGACGCGGGGGATTGGCGTCACCCCGGACTTGATCCGGGTG
>DASZEO010000161.1:0-2897 GCA_035940755.1 Allosphingosinicella sp.
AAAGAATCGAAGTCGAAGAAGATTCGGTCGCCGGTCTGGCCGACGCTCTGCAGGAAATCCGCCCGGGAGCCGGGCACGGCGGCGCCGATCGTGCCGTCCTGGGTGCCGGCCGTGTCTTCGCCCGGATTGGTCGAGCTCGCGGGCTCGGGCGGCAGGTCGGCGGCGCGCCTCGACCGGCACCCGCCGGCGAGCGTCAAGGCGACGGCGAGGATCGCCAGGCTGGTCGTTCTCTTCATCATTCACTCCTCTCGCAATTCGTCTCGATGGAAGTTCAGTCGCGAAGCGGCGACCACGCCGGGTCCGAACCGCCGAGCGGGGTGGGCACCTGACGCGTGGCGCCGCTCGCCACGTCGACGTACCAGAGCTGCCCAAAGCTGGCGCCGCGCGTGAACATCACCGCCCGTCCGTTGGGCGCCCAGGTCGGCCCCTCCGCGTAGCCGCCGCTCGTCAGCAGCCGCTCGCCCGACCCGTCCGGCGCCATCACCCCGATCCGGAAGCTGCCGGTGCGGGTGAAGGCGATGAGGTCGCCGCGCGGGCTCCACACCGGCGTTGCATAGCCGCCGCCGCCGAAGCTGATGCGGTGCTGGTTCGATCCGTCGGCGTTCATCACGTAGATCTGCTGGCTGCCGCCGCGGTCGCTCTCGAAGGCGATCCGGCTGCCGTCCGGCGAATAGGAGCCGCCGGTGTCGATCCCGGGCGAGTTGGTCAGCCGCTGCGGAGTCCCGCCCGAGACGGGAATCCGGTAGATGTCGGTGTTGCCGTTCACCGCCATCGAAAAGATGATGTAGCGGCTGTCGGGCGAGTAGCGCGGCGCGAAGGTCATGTACGGCCCTGAGACGAGCGGCCGGGTGCGGCCGGAATCGAGCTCGTAGACCATCACCCGCGGCCGCTCGTCCTGATAGGTCATGAAGGTGATGGTCTGCTGGTTCGGCGCGAAGCGCGGCGTCAGCACCGTCCACTGCCCGTTGGTGAGGAAGCGGTGGTTGGCGCCGTCATAGTCCATCATCGCCAGCCGCTTGATCCGGCGGCGGGCGGGGCCGGTCTCCGAAACGTAGACGATGCGCGTGTCAAAATAGGCCCCCTCGCCGGTGAGGCGCGAATAGACCGAGTCGGCGCAGCGGTGCGCCGCGCGGCGCCAGTCGGGCGGGCGGACGACATAGCCCTGGCGAGCGAGCTCCGACTGGGCGGCGACGTCGTAGACGTAGCAGCCGACGGTGAGCGTGCCGTCGGGATTGGCCTGGACGAAACCCTGGACGAGGTTCTGGGCGCCGGTGGTGGAGAAATAGCCGAAATCGGGCGCCGTCACCTGGGGGAAGGTCGGCGCCTGAAGCCCGCTCGGCCCGATCGGGGTGAACAGGCCGGAGTTCCTGAGGTCGGTCGAGACGATCTCCGCCACCTGCCGGCCGAGGGCTGAGGTGTCGCCGGCGGGGGTGCTCGCCGGCTGCGGCGTGGGCATGTAGGGCACGGCGACCGGCAGCGCCGCCCGCTGCCCGCCGACGACGTCGACGACGAGGCCGCCTTCATCCTCGCCCTGCCCCTGCGCGGCCTGCGCCTGCGCCTGCGGGTCGGCCTGGCTGCTGGCGGGAGTCATCGGCAGCAGAGCCGCCAAAGCGAACAGGGCCAAAATACGCACGTTGCTGATCCTCATCCCGGAAGCCTGTATCTCATCGTGAAATTGCGCCAGCCGTTGGGCACTTCGTACAACTCCGCCGGCAGCCCGCGCAGCGGCGCGCATTCGACGAAGCTGCGGATGGCGAGGTCCGCGACGCGGTCGGCATAGCGGCTGTTCTCGTCGTCCAGGCCCGTCTGGCGCACCACCCGCGGGCGCGCGGCGAGCGAGCCGTCGCGATTGAGGCGAAGGTTCAGAGCCGTGACGATGCGGCTGGCCCCAGGGCCGGGATCCACCTGCCGATCGGCGCAGGGCTGCACCTGGCGTGCGATGGCCGAGGCGATGTCGGCCGCCGCGCGCGCGCTCATCGTCGCTGCGGGAGCCTGGCGCGAGCGGGAGGGAGAGGGGTCGCGGCCCAGGCCCTTGAGCAGATCCGGGCCGATCAGGGAACGGCGGTTGCGCTCGCCGGTGCCGGCACTGCGCTGCGGCGGCGCCGGGCGCTGCGGCGTCGGCTGAGCGCGCGGCCGCTGCCGCGGCGGGGTGGGAGTGGCCTGCTTCGGCTGAGGGCGCGGCTCGGGGGGCGCGGCGCGCGGTTGCGGCGGCTCCGGCCTGGGCTCGGGCATTGGGGGAATGGGTTCGGGAAGCGGGGCTGGGGCGGCGTCTTCGGTCGGGCCAGCCTCGGGCGCCATGCCCTGTTCGGGCGGCTGCTGCGCCGGCTGCGGCGAGGCGGAGGTGAGGCCCACTTCGTCGACGAACGAGACCTCGATCGAATCCTGGGGCGGCGGCGCGACCATCCGCGCCAGGCCGAGCGTCAGCGCGAGGAGCAGCGCGCCGTGGCCGACCACAGCGACGCCGAAGCCGGCGGCTTCCGCCCGGTCCATCACGGCCCCTCCGGGCTGGCGGTGCTGACCATCGCCACGTGCCTCAAGCCCGCCCGGTTGATCTCACCCATGATTTGCATCACGCGCCCGTAATTGAGGCCGCGGTCGGCGCGGAGGAAAACGCGCGGCCCGCCTTCCTCTTCGGACGAGGTTCGGACCTGTTGCAGCCGCGCCGGCAGCGCCGCGTCGGCGACGGCGACGTCGTCGACGAACACCGCTCCCGATGCGTCGATCGAGATCGCCACCGGCTCCTGATCCTGGTCGAGAGCGGCGGCCTTGCTCTCCGGCAAGTCGACCTGCACTCCGGTGGCGAGCAGCGGCGCCGTCACCATGAAGATGATCAAAAGCACCAGCATCACGTCGACCATCGGCGTGACGTTGATCTCCGCCATCGGCGAGCGGCGCCC
>DASZEO010000162.1:0-6718 GCA_035940755.1 Allosphingosinicella sp.
AATGGACCTATTTCCCCGGGCCGGGGCGGCTCGGGCCGGCGCTCAAGGCCGCACTGGAGGACTGACGCGAATGGCGCGCTTCGAATTCAAGCTGCCCGACATCGGCGAAGGCATTGCCGAGGCGGAGATCGTCGCCTGGCATGTCGCCCCGGGCGACGCGGTTGCCGAGGACCAGCCGATCGCCGACCTGATGACCGACAAGGCCACGGTCGAGATGGAATCGCCGGTTGCCGGCAAGGTGGTCGAAGTCGCCGGCGGCGTCGGCGACATGATCCCGATCGGCAGCGTCCTCATCGTTCTGGAAACGGAGGGCGCCGCCGCGGCGGACGGCGCTTCGCAGGAGGGCGACCACACCGCCGCTTCCGGCGAGCGCACCGACCAGGTGCCGTTCACCGACGGCATGGTCGACCCGCCGGCTGCCCTCGAAGCGTCGGTGCCGACCACCGACGTGGAGCCGGAAGAACGGCGTGGCGCCGCCGATCGCCGCGACGAGGAAGACCGCCGCACCGAAAAGCGCGAAGATCCCGACCGCCGCGTCGGCGAATGGCGCGCGGACCGACAGGACAAGCCGGAGCCGGAGCCGAAGCGGGAAGACAAGGCGCTCTGCTCCCCCGCCGTCCGCCAGCGCGCGCGCGACCTCGGCATCGATCTTTCACAGGTAAAATATTCCGGCGACCGCATCCGCCACAGCGACCTGGATGCCTTCCTCCTCTACAGCGGCGCCGGCTCCCCCGCCCGCGGCGCCTCGGCGAGCCGCCAGGACCAGGACGTGAAGGTGGTCGGCCTCAGGCGCCGGATCGCCGAGAACCTCCAGGAATCGAAGCGGCGGATCCCGCATTTCACTTATGTGGACGAAGTCGACGTCAGCGCGCTCGAGCAGACGCGCGCGATGATGAACGCCGACCGCGGCGAGAATCCCAAGCTCACCATGCTCCCCTTCCTGATCAGCGCGATGTGCCGGACGCTTCGCGACTATCCCCAGATCAACGCCACCTTCGACGACGAGGCTGGCGTGATCCACCGCTCCGGCGCCGTCCACATGGGCATGGCGACCCAGACCGAAAACGGCCTCGCCGTCCCCGTCATCCGCAACGCCGAGACCCGCGACGTGTGGGGCCTGGCCGCCGAGATCCTTCGCCTCGCCGAAGCCACCCGCGCCGGCAAGGCCACACGCGAGGAGCTGTCGGGCTCGACCGTCACCATCTCGAGCCTCGGGCCGATGGGTGGAATCGTCTCCACTCCGGTCATCAACCGTCCCGAAGTGGCGATCATCGCCGTCAACAAAGTCAAGGAGATGCCAGTCGTTCTTGAGGGTGAGCTCGAGATTCGTAAGATAATGAACCTCTCCCTCTCCTGCGACCATCGCGTCGTCGACGGCTGGGACGCGGCGAGCTTCATCCAGGACCTGAAGAAGCTGCTCGAAAACCCGTTGCGCTTGCTGTCGATGCGTTAGACAAAGACGCTGAGGAGATTGCCGATGCGTCCGTCCCTGCTCGCCTGTTCGCTTGCCCTGGCGATGTCCGCCGCGGCCGCCGCCGCTGCGCCTGCGCCGCCCGCGGAGCCGGAAGGCGATCCGATGTCTGGGACCGAGCTCGCCGAGGGCGCCGCCAATCTCGACTTCATCATCGTCAACCGCACCGGCCAGACGATCACCGCCCTCAGCATCTCGCCCGCGGGCGAGGAAAGCTGGTCGGACAACCTCATCGGCGATCGTGAAGTCCCGCCCGACGAGCGCGCCGCCGCCCCCTACACCCGCGACGTGGAGCTGTGCTCCTGGGACGTGCGCGTGACCTACGAAGGCGGCCACCGCCAGTCCTGGCCGCACATCAACCTGTGCGACACGGTGCGCGTGGAGCTGCGCTGAACCCCGGCCGCGGCCTCAGCCGAAGACGACGAAATCCGAGGCGCTGATCGCCGTCCCGATGCCAACCGTCGCGAACAGCACGGCCGCGGCCTCGCCGGTGCCGTCGGGGTCGTAGAAGAGGCTTCCGGTGGCGGAATCGTAAAGGATCCGGTCGTCGGCTTCGGCCGCCGCGCTGCCTTCGTGAAACGCCGACGCCGCCAGCGTCCCCGCCGGCCCTGCTTCGGCGAAGACGGAGCTCTTCAAAAAGATGCGGTCGCTGCCGGATTCGAAATCGGTGACGGTGTCGACATTGTCCACGCCGAGCGCCGTTCGAAACTGGAAGGCGTCTGCGCCGGCCCCGCCGGTCAGCGTGTCGCTGCCCAGCTCGCCGTAAAGCGAATCGTCGCCGCCGCCCCCGTCCAGCACGTCGTTGCCGCCGAAGCCGTTGATCCGGTTCGCCGCGCTATTGCCGGTGATCGCGTTCGCGCCGGCATTGCCGCGGGCGTCGATCGCAGCGGTGCCGGTCAGGATCAGCCGCTCCACCCCTACAGGCACGGTGTAGTCCACCGAAGCGCGCACCGTGTCGAAGCCGCCGCCGGGCGCCTCCAGCACTCGGTCCCCCGCATTGTCGACGATGAACAGGTCGCCGCCCGATCCGCCCATCATCACGTCAGCGCCTTCGCCCCCGTCGAGCCGGTCGCTGCCGTCGCCGCCTGAGAGCTTGTCCGCGCCGGAGTCCCCGAACAGCTGGTCGAGCCCGGCGCCGCCGATCAGATGGTCGTCGCCGCCCGCGCCGTGAAGCACGTCGTTGCCGCCATAGCCGAAGACGATGTCGGGCTTGCTGATCCCCTTTAGCGAGTCCGCTCCGCTCGTGCCGGTCACCTGGCGGAGCTCGGCGACCATGCTGGTCCCCCAGCTCAGCCACATCTTGTGCGGCAGGAAGCGCTCCAGGTCCCCGCCGGCGCGCACAAAAGCTTCGACCGCTGAGATCGTGGCGTCGGCGACCTCGGCCGACGTGTCGTAGAAGGTCACGTCCTGCGGATCGAGGCGGTAGGACCAGCCGATATTATAATCGGCCGGCGCTTCGGTGACCTTTCCGCCGACCCGCGCGGCATCCTCGGTCGTGCCAGCGATCAGGTCGCGCGCATGCTGGATCAGCGCCCGGTCCTTGAGCTGCACGACGAAGGTGTCGCGCCCGTCGGTGAACACGAAATAGGGCATTCGCCTCCCCCTGAAAGCCTTCCGTTACAGGGGCATAAGGCAGGGGCCGAAGGCGGGCAATAGGGTGCCGCCAGGGCAGGGCGGCCACGCCTCGGCAGGGGCGGGAGCGCCGCAGCGCTCCCGCCGCCGATCAGTATCCGTAAAAGTCGACCGAGGCCAGGTCGGTGCCCGGAGTTACGGTCGCGAACAGGACCTGCGCGGCGCCCCCGATGCCGTCCGGATCGTAGAAGATCTTGCCCGTGCCCTGGTCGTAGACGATGCGGTCGGACGAATCGTGCGCCGTCGTCCCTTCCCAATAGGCGGCGGTGCTGAGCACGCCGTCGGACCAAATGCCGGTGTAGATGTCGCGGTTGAGGTAAATCGCGTCTTCGCCGACGTCGAAGTCGGTGATCTGGTCGACGTTCCCGGCGCCGGGCTTGGTGTCGAAGTGGAAGTCGTCCTGCCCGGTGCCGCCGGTCAGGACGTCGTTGCCCGATCCGCCGAACAGCCAGTCGTAGCCCGCCCCACCGGACAGGCGGTCCGCGCCGCTTCCGCCGACCAGCGTATCGTCGCCGGCATAGCCGAACAGGCGGTCATTGCCGGCCAGGCCCTGGATGGTGTCGGCATAATCGCCGCCGTAAATGTAGTTGGACAGCGAATTGCCGGTGCCGCGGAAGTTGCTGTAGCCGTCATAGACGAGGTCCTCGACGTTTACCGGCAGCGTATAGGCGGTGAGGATGGTGTGGACGGTGTCGATGCCTTCGCCGGCATATTCGACCACCTCGTCGTTGATCGAATCCACGGCATAGGAATCGTTGCCGGTGCCGCCGGCCATATAGTCCCAGCCGGTCCCGCCCAGCAGCTCGTCGTCGCCCGAGCCGCCGTACAGCTCGTCATCGCCCGACCCGCCGTAAATGTCGTCGTTGCCGGCATAGCCGAAGATGAGGTCGGCCCCGCCCAGCCCTTCGATGAGGTCGCTGTACGAGGTGCCGTCGATGTCGTTGCCGTAGCTGTTGCCCTTGATGTACGCCATTTCACTTACTCCTGACGCTCTGAACTATTCTGTCGCCGCGGCGCCTTCCGCGCCCGCTCCATCAGCCGCTAAAGCTCCTCCTCACTTGAACGGCTCATGAAGGAGCAGCCGCGGGAGAGACACCGGCGTCTTATCTCCACGGTTCTGCTTCTGTTTTCAGTTTCGCTTTCCGCCAGGGCGGTGATTCAGATGCGCGGGGCGAGCGAGTCGGATTTCTCAGCTTGTCGCCCGAATGTCCGCATTACGGGACGCGCGGCGTGTGCGCTGGTGCAGCACGGCCGGGTAGCCCCGGTAGCTGCGCTGGGCGAACGGACAGTAGCCGAGCTTGCCCGCGACGTGGAGAGATGCCGTGTTGCCGGCGTGGATCAGGCACACGCTGCGCTCGACGGCGAACGTGCGCTCCATCCACTCGATCGCCGCGGCGGCCGCCTCGGTCGCATAGCCGCGGCCCTGCGCCCAGGGCGCCACCGTCCAGGCCGCCTCCGGAACGCCCTCATAAGCAGGGCCGAGGCCGCGGTGGAAATCGCCGAGTCCGGCCTCGCCGACGAAGCGGCCCGTTTCTTTCTCCTCGAGCGCGAACAGGCCGTAGCCCAGCAGCGACCAATGGCCGGCGTGCCGAAGCAGCCGCGTCCAGGCTTCGTCGCTGCTCATCGCGCCGCGCTCCGAAAAGCGGAAGGTTTCGGGGTCGGCGGACACCGCGAAATAATCGTCGAAGTCGCTCAGGCGCAGGCTGCGAAGGACGAGCCGCTCGGTCTCGAGCCGCACCGCGCCGGCCTCGCCGTCGATGGCCGCGTCCACGGTCCAAGGGCCGCGGGCGCGGCGCCGGTCGAAGGGGGTGCCTCGGCCCATTAAAGGATCCACCAGGCGTCCGCGATCGCCACCGGCGCGCGCGGCCGCGCCGTCCGCGTTGCGGCGGCCTCGCCGAGGCGGAGGCAGCGGCCGAACAGCTCGGCGGCGAGCGGTCGGGGGCGCTCGGGGCGCGGTGAGGCGGGTTGCAGCTCGGGCGCTCGGGGGTCGGGGTTGCGGTCGTACATCGTGCTTATCCTCGATGGCGCGTCAGTCGCGGCTGACTCGGTCGGACGATCCGGACGGGGAGCCCGGATCGTCCGCGCCGTGAACGAAGCCAGTGAAGGTCGGGCGATACATCCGCCTCAAGCGACCTGGACGACGCTGCCGCTGCCGGCGGTCATCACCGCGATCGTGGTGCTGAAGGCGCCGAGGGTCATGAGCGAGGCGGCCAGTGCATAAAGGCTCTTGCGGATCATCGTGTGTCTCCCTGTGGTCGTCCGCCTTGGCGGGATCGCCGCGGCAGGACCTTTTTGCCGCAAAGGGAGGGGCGCATCCTGAGCTGCGTCTGGAATCATCCTGATCCAGAATCTTTCCAGAATTGACCGCTTCGGCCGTGCCGCGGCGGCACCGTCGAATCGGCCGCCGCTCTGTGCTATTCAGGCGCTGCGCCGGGAACTCTGCCCGGCGGCAACGGCCCCGGATGGCCAGGACCGGAAGGCCAGGATGATGTCGACGAGGACCGGCGGGACCGATCTTGCCTTCGGCGATTTCGTGATCGACCGCGCCGACGAGCGCGTGCTCGGGCCGAACGGCCCGGTCAGGCTCGGCCACAAGGCCTATTGCGTGCTTCTGTCGCTCGCCGAGCAGGAGGGCCGGCTGCTGACCAAGGACGCGCTGTTCGCGTCGGTCTGGGACGGCACGATCGTCAGCGAATCGGCGCTGACCTCCGCGATCAAGGAGCTGCGCCGGGCGCTCGGCGACGAATCCAAGACGCCGAGCTATATCGAGAGCGTCTACGGGCGCGGTTATCGGCTCATCCCGCCGGTCCGCGCCGCCGACGCGAAGGCGCAGCCGCTTCGGCCCCCCGCCGCTGCGGCGCCCGCTGCGCACCCCGCCGCCGAGCCTCAGCCTGCCGCCGGCCGCCCGCCGCTGGTTCTGGTCTCCGCCTTCAACGATTCCGCCGTGCGCGACCGCCACCCGCATTGCGCGGCCGAGCTTCGCGAGGAGGTGCTGTCGGGGCTGGCTCGCTTCCGCGAGATCCAGCTGGTCGCCGACGACCGCGCCGAGGACGAGGCCGGCCGCGGCCGCCGGTCCGAGCGCGGCTACCAGCTGAGCGCGACTTTGCTGCCCGAAGGCGAGGGCGTGAAGGTGATCGCTCGGGCCAAGCGCCTTAGCGACGGCATCGTCGTTTGGGCCGATACGATGTCGCTTGCCGACACCGGCACCGCCGGTGGCGTTGACCGGATCGTCCGGCGCATCGTGGGCGCGGCGCTTCCGGCCGTCGACGAGGATCTGCTGCTGGGGCTGCCGCGCGAGAGCGGCGACTTTTATGACAATTATCTCATCGCCAAGCGCCGCTCGCTGACGGCGTCGACCTTCGCCGAAGGCAAGGCCGCCGCCGAAGCGCTCGAGCGGATCATCGAAGCCCGACCCGATTTCGGGCTCGCTTATCCGCCGCTGGTGCGGCTCTACAATACCGACTTCGGCTATACCGGCCTCGGCGCGACCGGTCCCGCGGAACGGGCGCGGGCGCTGCAGCTCGCCCGCGCCGGCCTCGCCGCCGACCGCGGCAACGTCCACGCTTATACGGTGCTGGGCTTCTGCTACCTGTGGCACCAGATGTGGGACCTGGC
>DASZEO010000163.1:0-6235 GCA_035940755.1 Allosphingosinicella sp.
TTGATGCACACGAGCAGGCTCGGCGGGTCCATCGAGATCGGCGAGACGGCGGTGGCGGTGATGCCCATCGGCTGGCCGTCGACGCAGATGCTGATGACGTTCACGGTCGAGGCGACGCGACGCATCGCCTTGCGGAAGGACTGGGAGAGCTCGGCGTCGGTTTCGATCATGGCGCGCGACTAGCGTAGCCGGCCAGCACTTCGCAAACCCAGCGGCCGGCGGTCAGCGCGGTGATGTCGCTGACGTCGAGGCTTGGGTCGAACTCGGTGAGGTCGACCAGCCTGACCCGAGGGTCCGCGGCGAGGAAGCGGGCGGCTTCGAAGAACATGTCGACCGGCATGCCGCCCGGGCGGGCGCCGGGGGCGCCGGGGCACTGGCTGCGGTCGATGACGTCGATGTCGAAATCGATCATCAACGCTTCGACGTGGCTCAGGCGGGCCAGCGCCTGCTTGAGCACGGCGACGACGCCGGCCTTGCGGCAGGCGGCGATCGTCCACACGCCGATCCCCGCCGCCTCGGCGTCGGCGTGCATCTTCGCCGTGTTCGCATAAGGCGCCAGCCCCACCTGGCAGATATTGGCGCCGGGCAGCCCGTCCTCGAGCAGCGCGCGGACCGGGTTACCGTTGAGCAGGCCCTGGTCGGTCTCGCGAAGGTCGAAATGGGCGTCGAGCGTTATGAGGCCTACCTGATCGAGCGGCACGCCGAGTGCGTGGGCGGCCGGGCGCGTGACGGCGTTGTTGCCGCCGAGCAGAAGGGTCAGGCCCTGGGCCGCCGTGCATGCTCGCACCGCCTCGACGATGGGAGCGAAGCCGTCGGCGGGCATGACGCCGACGATCGCCACGTCGCCCGCGTCGCGCAGCCGAAGGTCGATCGCGCTGCCAGTCTCGACGTCGTAGGTGCTGAAGCGGCGCAGCGCGCGGCGGACCGTATCCGGCGCGAGGTCGCAGCGGCCGGGCGTCACCGAGCCCGCTTCCATCGGGGCGCCGATGAGGGCCACGTCGGCGCCGTCCGAGCCGACGAACAGGTCCGCGATCGATTTCCAGCTCATGGCTTTGCCCTTACACCGCGCCCGCCTTAGAAGGCGAGCCATGTGGGACCGGCTGCTCGTCGACTGCAATCTCGCCACGATGGACCCGGCCGTCGGCGGGCCGTTCGGCGCGGTCGAAAACGGCGCCATCGGCATTCAGGACGGACGGATCGTGCGCGTCGGCAAGCGCACCGAGCTCGCCGGGTACCAGGCAAAGAAGGTCGAGCCGCTCGGCGGCGCCTGGGTGACTCCGGGCCTTATCGATTGCCACACCCACCTGGTCTTCGCCGGCAACCGGGCGGGCGAGTTCGAGCAGCGCCTCCAGGGCGCGAGCTACGAGGAGATCGCCCGCGCCGGCGGCGGCATCCTCTCCACCGTCAAAGCGACCAGGCAGACGACGCTGGAGCAGCTGGTCGAGGCGTCGCGGCCGCGGCTTCAGGCGCTGATGCGGGGCGGCGTCACGACCGTGGAGATCAAGTCGGGGTACGGCCTCGACGTCGAAACGGAAGTGAAGATGCTGGAGGCGGCGCGTGCGCTCGGCGCCGAGGCTCCGGTGCGGGTCGAGCCGACGCTGCTGGCGCTTCATGCGCTGCCGCCTGAGTTTCGCCAGGACCGCCACGCGTTCCTGCGCCTGGCCATCGACACGTTGCTTCCGACCGTGGCGGGCCGCGACTTGGCGACGGCTGTGGACGCTTATTGCGAGGGGATCGGCTTCACGCCCGACGAGGTGCGGGAATTCTTCGAAGCGGCGTCCGAGCTGGGGTTGAAGGTGAAGCTGCACGCCGAGCAGCTCAGCAACCTTCAGGGCGCCGCGCTTGCCGCCGAGTTCCACGCTCTGTCGGCAGACCATCTCGAGCATGTCGATGAGGCCGGGGTCGAAGCGATGGCCGCGGCGGGGATGGCGGCGGTGCTCCTGCCCGGCGCGTTCTACGCGCTCAACGAGACGAAGAAGCCGCCGGTCGACCTGCTGCGCCGGCACGGCGTGCCGATGGCGGTGGCGACGGATTGCAATCCGGGCACGTCCCCGACGCTGTCGCCGACGCTGATGATGAGCATGGCCTGCACCCTGTTCGGCCTGACGCCCGAGGAGGCGCTGGCGGGGATGACGGCGAACGCCGCCAGGGCGCTGGGCCTCGCAGGCGAAATCGGCACGATCAGCACCGGCAAGGCCGCCGACCTGTGCGTCTGGCGAATCGCAAGACCGGCCGAGCTTTGCTACTGGATCGGCATGCCGGGGCCGGAGCGGCGGATCTTCGGCGGATTGGACAGCTGAAGGGCCGGATTTGCATTCGAGACGCGACAATAGCCGCCGCATCCAGGCGCCGACCGGGCCGGAGCTGAGCTGCCGCAGCTGGACCACCGAAGCGGCGATGCGGATGCTGATGAACAATCTCGACCCGCGCGTCGCCGAAGCGCCGGAGGAGCTGGTCGTCTATGGGGGCATCGGCCGGGCGGCGCGCGACTGGGAGAGCTTCGACGCGCTCGTCGCGACGCTCCGGCGGCTGGAGGAAGACCAGACGCTGCTCGTTCAGTCGGGCAAGCCCGTCGGCGTCTTCCGCACCCATGCCGACGCGCCGCGTGTGCTGATCGCCAACTCGAACCTGGTGCCGAAATGGGCGACCTGGGAGCATTTCCACGAGCTCGATCGCAAAGGCCTGATGATGTATGGCCAGATGACGGCCGGGAGCTGGATCTACATCGGCACCCAGGGCATCGTCCAAGGCACGTACGAAACCTTCGCCGAGATGGGCCGGCAGCATTATGGCGGCGATTTGAAGGGCCGCTGGATCCTGACGGCCGGCCTCGGCGGCATGGGCGGCGCCCAGCCTTTGGCGGCGGTGATGGCCGGCGCCCACTGCCTCGCCATCGAATGCCAGGAGAGCCGGATCGAGAAACGCCTCGGGACGCGCTATCTCGACCGGCGCGCGGGCAGCCTCGACGAGGCGCTCGAGATCATCCGCACCGCCGGTCAACCGACTTCCGTCGGGCTGCTGGGCAATGCCGCCGACATCCTCCCGGAGATGGTCCGCCGCGGCATCCGCCCCGACGCCCTCACCGACCAGACCTCCGCC
Organism: Allosphingosinicella sp.; assembly: GCA_035940755.1. Lineage (GTDB taxonomy): Bacteria > Pseudomonadota > Alphaproteobacteria > Sphingomonadales > Sphingomonadaceae > Allosphingosinicella. The sequence continues at coordinate 3,100 of DASZEO010000163.1, forward strand.
CACGACCCCGTCAACGGTTATCTGCCGATCGGCTGGACCGTCGGCGAATGGGTTGAGCGGCGCGAGCGTGAGCCGAAGGCCGTGGAGGAGGCCGCGCGAGCGTCGATGGCGGTGCACGTCGAGGCGATGCTGGCGTTCCGCGCGATGGGCGTTCCGACGTTCGACTATGGCAACAACATCCGCCAGGTGGCGAAGGACGCGGGGGTGGCACACGCCTTCGATTTCCCCGGCTTCGTGCCGGCCTATGTCCGCCCGCTCTTCTGCCGCGGCATCGGGCCGTTTCGCTGGGTGGCGCTGTCGGGCGATCCCGAGGATATCTACCGCACCGATGAGAAGGTGAAGGAACTCATCCCCGATGATCCGCACCTCCACCGCTGGCTCGACATGGCGCGCGAGCGGATCGCCTTCCAGGGGCTGCCGGCGCGGATCTGCTGGGTCGGCCTCGGGCAGCGCCACCGGCTCGGGCTGGCGTTCAACCAGATGGTGGCTTCGGGCGAGCTCAAGGCGCCGATCGTGATCGGCCGCGACCATCTCGACAGCGGCTCCGTGGCCAGCCCGAACCGCGAGACGGAGGCGATGAAGGACGGCTCCGACGCGGTGTCGGACTGGCCGCTCCTCAACGCGCTGCTCAACACCGCCTCGGGCGCGACCTGGGTGTCGATCCATCATGGCGGCGGAGTAGGCATGGGCTATTCGCAGCATGCCGGGATGGTGATCGTCGCCGACGGCACCGAGGCGGCGGCGCGGCGGCTCGAGCGGGTGCTTTGGAACGATCCCGGCACCGGCGTCATGCGACACGCCGACGCCGGCTATGACGAAGCCCTTCAATGCGCCGCGGACCAGGGACTCGACCTGCCGATGGTGCAGGCATGATCACGCTTCGCCCCGGTGAAGTCGGCCTCGCCGACCTGCGGCAGATCTGGAGCGGCGCCGAGGTGGCGCTGGACCCGGCGGCGTGGGCGGCGGTGGAAACGGCGGCGGCGAGCGTCGGCCGTATCCTGGAGAGCGGCCGGATCGTCTACGGCGTCAACACCGGCTTCGGGCTGCTTGCCCACACCCGCATCCCGCCGGAGCGGCTCGAGGAGCTTCAGCGCAACCTGATCCTGTCACACAGCGCCGGGGTCGGCGAGGCGCTGGACGCAAGGATCGTCCGGCTGATGATGGTGCTCAAGGTGATCGGCCTCGCCCGCGGGCATAGCGGGGTGCGCCGAGTCATCGTCGAGCGCCTGCTGGCGATGCTCGACGCCGATGCCCTGCCCTACGTCCCGAGCCAGGGCTCGGTGGGCGCGTCGGGCGACCTGGCGCCGCTCGCTCACCTGGCGGCGGCGATGATCGGCGAAGGCCAGATCGTCCTGGATGGCGAGCTGATGCCGGCCGGCGATGCGCTGCGCTGGATCGGCCTCGGCGCGCTGCGGCTCGGGCCCAAGGAGGGGCTGGCGCTCATCAACGGCACCCAGGCGTCGACCGCGATCGCGCTCGACGTTCTGTTCACGGCCGAGCGGGTGTTCGCGGCGGCGCTGACCAGCGGCGCCCTCTCGCTCGACGCGCTCAAAGGCACCGAGGCCGCCTTCGATCCGCGCATCCACGAGGCGCGGGGACAGCGGGGCCAGATCGAGGTCGCCGCCGCGCTGAGGCGGCTGCTCGACGGCAGCGAGATCCTTCGCTCGCACCCCGATTGCGGGCGCGTGCAGGACCCCTACAGCTTCCGCTGCCAGCCGCAGGTGATGGGCGCCGCGCTGGACCTGATGCGAAGCGCCGCCCGCACGCTCGAGATCGAGGCCAATGCGGTGAGCGACAATCCCCTGCTGTTCGGCGAGGAGGCTTTGTCCGGCGGCAATTTCCACGCCCAGCCGGTGGCGTTCGCCGCCGACATGCTGGCGATGGCGCTGTGCGAGGTCGGCTCCATGGCCGAGCGGCGCATCGCCGTGCTGATCGATCCGAAGATGAGCGGCCTGCCTCCGTTCCTGGTCGAGGACAGCGGCGTCAATTCCGGCTTCATGATCGCGCATGTCACCGCCGCCGCACTGGTCGCCGAGAACAAGACCCTCGCCTTTCCCGCGAGCGTCGACACGATCCCGACCTCGGCCGGCCAGGAAGACCATGTGTCGATGGCGACGCACGGCGCCCTCAAGGCTCGGCGCATCGCCCATAACGCGGCGGCCGTGATCGGCATCGAGCTGCTGGCGGCGGCGCAGGGGGTGGACTTCCACGCGCCGCTGGCGAGTTCGCCGCCGTTGCAGGAAGTACGCGCTGGGATTCGACGCGAAGTGCCGCCCTACACGCGCGATCGCTATTTGGCGGACGAACTGGGCTGGGCGAAGGAGGCGGTGCTTGGCGGCGGTCTCGTGCCGCCATTCCTGTTGGGGCTGCTGAGCGGCGCGGGCTAGGCAAAGAAAACCCACCGGGGGACCGCGCGCCCCGGGGGTCTGATGGTTGCAGCGCGGTCGCCTTAGCGGATCATCACCGGCGATACGGACGCCATGAACATGCTGAGCATGAGCGCGCCGACGATCGCACTGATGAGGATGATGAGCCCGACATAGCAGACGACGATCACGATCGTGAAGACGATGGACTTATCCTCCGGCACCCGAAGCACCGGGCCGAGGCCCTGGTAGATCAGGAACGCGACGTAGATGTAGGCCAGCCAGACCAGCAGCGCTAAAGGCGGAAACAAGCTGAGGATGCCGATGACCCACACCGGTGTCGAGGCGTACGCGGAGATTTTGAACGCCTGCAGCCGGTCCTTCGTGCCGCCGAAGCTTGGCGCCAGCGCCTCGATGATCAACGCCATCAGGAACACGATCACGAGCGAGACGACGTAGCCGAAGACGGCCATGGCGATGAGATATCCGATCGGCGCCCCGTACGAGACGCCTCCGATCCTCGGCACGAAGAGCATCGCGCCGATGATGCCGGCGATCGGCGGAATGGCCGCGAGGATCAGAACGTAGGTCGTGTAGATTTGCTGGATCGAGCTGCGCTCGGCGGCGATGACGGCCCATTCGGTCCGGGGCGTGATCAGGATGTTCTTCACCCGATCGACAATCGACACCGGAGCTCCCGGCATCCCGCCCGGCGGCGGCGTTGGCGTGGTCGGCCCGTCAGTCATGAAAATCCTCCCTGTTGGATCGCC
>DASZEO010000164.1:0-3498 GCA_035940755.1 Allosphingosinicella sp.
ACGTAGACGGCCTGGCTGTCGCGGCGCTCGTCGCGCGACAGGACTTCGAGCCGGTCGCGGGCGATTCGGTAGCGGGCGCCGGCGGTAAGATCGACGTTGCGCGCAATGGTGAGGGCGCCGCCGACGTCGAGCGAGTAGGCCTCGTCATCGGCCACGAGCCGCTGGGCGCCGTCGGCGCGCTCGGCCGCGACCGCGACTCGGCCGGTAAGGCGCTGGTTGGCGCGGTAGCTCATGCCGACCTGGGCCGCCTCGCGCCGGCCCGGAATGACGCCCCCTTCGACCTGGGCGACGTCGCCGGCGACCGCGAAGCGGCGCCAGCCCAGCGAGACGCCGAGAGGGTAGGAGCTCGGCAGGATCGCCGCGACCGGCGAGGCCGTGGCGGTCTGGGCGACGGTGCGCACGGCCTCCGGCGCGTCGGCGCGGGTGCGCACGGCGACCCGGATGGAACGGCTGCGCTCCGGAGTCGCGCTCGCCGGAGTGAAGCGGAAGCCCGTGTTGAGGCGGGCGCCGCGGCGCGCCAGGACCGCCGCGAGGCGCGGGTCCGACACGGCGGGGGTGAAAGCGTCGATCGGCCGGCCGCTCAGAGCGGCGGCGTGGGGCGCGCGGCCGCGGGCGGTCTGGGCATCGGCAGGCGCAAGCAGCAGCGCAATCGCTATCAGCGATGCACTTCCCGCCGCGGCAATGGCCCGAACCTTACGCAAGCACGAGACTCCAATCGCTCCGGGATTTAGTACGTCCGGGCCCGCTTTCCCAGCGGAGCAGTCGGACCGGCCGTGAATCATTCCCCGCTGTTGCATGATTCCCACAACCTACCTTGCGCGCAGATGAAGGAAGACCACGACTGAACCGGTAACGAGAGTGCTTGCCGCATGCGCGGCGATATCTATAACGGCGCTCGCAAGAGAGTGTTTCCGAGGAACCCCGTCATGGCCCGCCTTTTCCCCTTCGCCGTTGCGGCCGCCTGCGCCGTCGCCCTCGCCGGCTGCCAGATGTTCGGCGGCGGCGGGTCGGGCGACCGGGTCCGGCGCGCCGACCTGGCGGCGAGCCAGACGACTCAGATCGGCGTCAACGCCTATCTGTGGCGGGCGGCGCTGGACACCCTGTCCTTCGCACCGCTGGCGCAGAGCGATTCGGCCGGCGGAGTGATCGTCACCGAATGGTATTCCAATCCGCAGAACCCGTCCGAGCGCGTCAAGGTGACGGCGACGATCCTCGATGCGGACCTTCGCGCCGACGCGCTTCGGGTCACCGCCGCGCGCGAGGTGCTCCAGAACGGCCAGTGGCTGGCGGCACCGGTGACGGCCGCCACCGTGCAGCGGCTCGAGGAGATCATCCTCACCCGCGCCCGCGACCTGAGGCGGGCCGCTTCGGTCGGCTAAGCGACCCCTTCTATCGAGGAATTCCGCCGCGATGGCATCGCGCTTCAATCCCCTCCAGGCCGATGCCCGCTGGCAGCAAGTCTGGGAGGAAGCGGGCACGTTCCGCGCCTCCGACGACAGCAACCGACCCAAGGCCTACATCCTGGAGATGTTTCCGTACCCGTCGGGGCGGATCCACGTCGGCCATGCCCGCAACTACACGATGGGCGACGTGCTCGCCCGCTACCGGCGGATGAAAGGGTTCGAGGTGCTCCACCCGATGGGGTGGGACGCGTTCGGCATGCCGGCCGAGAATGCGGCGATGGAGCGCAACGTCCATCCCGGCCAATGGACCTGGTCGAACATCACCACGATGAAGGCGCAGCTCAAGCGGCTCGGCTTCGCGCTCGACTGGAGCCGCGAGCTCGCCACCTGCGACCCCGCTTATTACGGCCACGAGCAGGCGCTGTTCCTCGACCTCTATGAGGCGGAGCTGGTCTACAGGAAGCAGAGCGAGGTCAATTGGGACCCGGTCGACATGACCGTGCTCGCCAACGAGCAGGTGATCGACGGCCGCGGCTGGCGCTCCGGCGCCTTGGTGGAGCGGCGCAAGCTCGACCAATGGTTCCTCAAGATCACCGACTTCGCCGACGAACTGCTCGACGGCCTGGCGGCGCTCGACCAGTGGCCGGACAAGGTGCGGCTGATGCAGGAGAACTGGATCGGCAAGAGCCGCGGCATGAAGTTCCGGTTTGAGCTTTGTGCTCCTGCGCAAGCAGGAGCCCAGGCGAACGCGGGCCCTGCGGATGGGCTCCTGCTATCGCAGGAGCACAAGAGCATCGAGGTCTTCACGACGCGGCCCGACACGATCTTCGGGTCGAGCTTCGTCGCGGTGTCGCCGGACCATCCGCTGGCCGTGACGCTGGCCCAGGATCAGCCCGAGGTCGCCGCCTTCATCGCCGAGTGCAAGCAGGGCGGCACCACCGCGGCCGAGCTGGAGACCCAGGAAAAGAAGGGGTTCGACACCGGGCTGGAGGTGCTTCACCCGCTCGACCCCGAATGGCGGCTGCCCGTCTTCATCGCGAACTTCGTGCTGATGGACTACGGCACCGGCGCGATTTTCGGCGTCCCCGGGCACGACCAGCGCGACTTCGAGTTCGCCACCAAATACCGCCTTCCGATCCTTCGGGTCGTCGCTGCTTCGGCTGAAGAGGCCGATAGGGCGGTCGAGGGAGAGGCCGAGAACGGCGACGGCGTCATCGTCAATTCCCGCTTCCTGGACGGACTGGGCGTCGAGGAGGCGAAAGCGCAGGTGATCCGCCGCGCCGAGGCCGAAGGCTGGGGCGAGGGAACGACGGTCTGGCGGCTGCGCGACTGGGGCGTGTCGCGCCAGCGTTACTGGGGGACGCCGATCCCGATCATCCACTGCGACGGGTGCGGCGCGGTGCCCGTTCCGCGCGAGCAGCTGCCGGTGAAGCTCCCCGAGGACGTGAGCTTCGACGTGCCAGGCAACCCGCTCGAGCGGCACCCGACGTGGAAGCACGTCGCCTGCCCGTCCTGCGGCGGGGAGGCGCGGCGGGAAACCGACACGCTCGACACCTTCGTCGATTCCTCCTGGTACTTCATCCGCTTCGCCAGCCAGCCGGCGGACCGGCCGTTCGACAAGGCGGCCGCGGAGCGCTGGCTGCCGGTGGACCAGTATATCGGCGGCGTCGAGCACGCGATCCTGCACCTGCTTTACGCGCGCTTCTGGACTCGGGCGCTCCAGCGGCTCGGGCGGCTCGACGTCGCCGAGCCGTTCGCGGGGCTGTTCACCCAGGGGATGGTCACCCACGAAACCTACCGCTCGGCCGATGGTCGATGGGTCGCTCCCGACGAGATCGAGGTCGGCGCCGGCGGGCTGATCGAGCGCGCGACCGGCGCGCCGGTCCAGCGCGGGCGGATCGAAAAGATGTCGAAGTCGAAGCGCAACGTGGTCGATTCCGATGCGATCGCCGACCAATATGGCGCCGACGCCGCTCGCTGGTTCCTGCTGTCCGACAGCCCCCCCGAGCGCGACCTCGAATGGAGCGACGCCGGCATCGAGGGCGCCTGGCGCTTCGTCCAGCGGCTCTGGCGGATCGCCACCGGCCCCACGCAC
>DASZEO010000165.1:0-2244 GCA_035940755.1 Allosphingosinicella sp.
CTTCACTCTCGCCGAGCTGGCGCGGCTCGCCGGAGAGGATCGCCGGCCGCCGGTGGAGCGATGGAACCCGGCGCATTGCGGCGACAGCTTCATGCGCATCGCAAGCGACGGCACCTGGTATCATGAAGGGCGCCCGATCGCGCGCGAGGGGCTGGTCCGCCTCTTCTCCTCGATCCTTCGGCGCGAGCCGGACGGCAGCTTCGTGCTGGTGACCCCGGTGGAAAAGCTGGCCATCGCCGTCGACGACGCCCCGTTCGTCGCCGTCGAGATGAAGAGCGAAGGCGAGGGGCGGGAGCGAAACCTCGCCTTCCGGATCAACACCGGCGAGGTCGTTATCGCCGGGCCTGAGCATGAGCTTCGGCTCGACGGCGAGCGCCCTTATCTGGAGATCCGCCGCGGCCTTGATGCCGTCCTCGCACGCCCGGTTTATTACGAGCTGGCCGAAATCGGGCTCGACGAAGGCGGGGCGTGGAGCGGCGGGCTCTTCTTCCGCTTCGGAGCCGCGGCATGAGCCTGGCCGAGACGCTTCGTGAGGCGATCGAGCGACGGCACCGCAGCTCGCCGCAGCTGATCGCCGGCGACGTGCTCGAGGAGGAGGAGACCGGCCGCGGCGTCACACCCGCCGCGGTGCTGGTGGCGGTGGTGGAGCGGGCGGATCCCACGGTGATCCTGACGCTCCGGCCGGAGACGATGCGCAAGCATCCGGGCCAGATCAGCTTTCCCGGGGGTCGCGTCGATCCGGACGACGACGGCCCGGTCGCGGCGGCGCTTCGCGAGGCGCAGGAGGAGATCGGCCTGTCGCCCGCAGACGTCAACGTGGTGGGAATTGCTGACCGCTACCGCACCGTCACCGGGTTCGAAGTGACGCCGGTCGTGGGCGTCGTTCCGCCCGACCTGGCGCTGACGCCGCATCCGGGCGAGGTCGCGGCGGTGTTCGAAGCGCCGCTCCGCTACCTGCTCGACCCGGCGCACCAGCGGGTTCGAAGCGCCGAGTGGCGCGGGCGGATGCGCAGCTATTTCGAGATCGAATGGGAGGGGCGGCGCATCTGGGGCGCGACCGCGGCGATGATCGTCAATCTGAGCCGCCGCCTCGAGCTTGCGGCATGAAGCTTCCCGACGCCCGCTGGCGGCACAAGCCGGGCCTCGACCGGCTGCTCAAGGTGCTCGGAGGCCCGGACGGGGAGACCCGGTTCGTCGGCGGCTGCGTGCGCGATACCCTGCTCGAGCTGGACGTCAGCGACCTCGACCTGGCCACCCGGCTTCGGCCCGAGCAGGTGATCGCCCGACTCGAAGCGGCGGGCATCAAGGCGGTACCGACCGGCCTCGCCCACGGGACGGTGACGGCGGTCATCAACGGGCGGCCGGTCGAAGTGACGACGCTCCGCCGTGACGTGTCCACCGACGGCCGGCGGGCGACGGTCGCGTTCACCAACGATTGGCGCGAGGACGCCGCCCGCCGCGACTTCACGATCAATGCGCTCAGCGCCGATCCCCGGAGCGGCGAGGTCTTCGACTATTTCGGCGGCGTGGCCGATCTCCGCGCTCGCCGCGTGCGTTTCATCGGCGAGCCGCTCACCAGGATCGCCGAGGACCATCTGCGGATCCTGCGCTTCTTCCGCTTCCACGCCCGGTTCGGCGAAGGCGGCCCCGATCCGGCGTCGCTGGAAGCGTGCGCCGCCCGCGCCAACGACCTGATGGCGCTGTCGCGCGAGCGGATCGCCGATGAGCTTCTGAAGCTGCTCGCCCTCCCGTCCCCTGCGGCCACCGTTGCGCTGATGATCGAGCGCGCCATCTTGAAGCCCGTTCTGCCAGAAATTGCGAGCGCGGCTGGGCTTGCGGCGCTGGTCGAGGCTGAGTCTACCGCCGGCGTGGCGCCGGAGGCGGTGCGGCGGCTGGCCGCGCTGCTGCCGGCGGACCCGGAAGTCGCCGCCTCGGTCGCGGCGCGGCTTCGACTGTCGAAGCGGCTGGCCAAAAGGCTCGTCTCGGCTGCGGCGCGCGAGCTCGAGGCGCCGGAAGTCCTCGCCTATGAAATCGGACCCGACGAGGCGGTGGACCGATTCCTGCTCGCCGGCCGGACCGACATCGACCTTCGGGCGCTTGAGACGTGGCGGCGGCCGCGGCTTCCGGTCAGCGGCGGCGACCTCATCGCCATGGGCCTGGAGCCGGGGCCGCAGGTCGCCCGGGCGATGCAGGCGATCGAGCGGGAATGGGTCCGCTCAGGCTTCGAAGCGGACAAGCACAAGG
>DASZEO010000166.1:0-2220 GCA_035940755.1 Allosphingosinicella sp.
TACGCCACCCCCATCCTCCACGCCTCAGCCCGCGCCGAACACCCGACGCGCCGCCGCGTCCTCCAGCTCCTCTACAGCGCCGACCGATTGCCGGGCGGCCTGGAGTGGCTAGGCGTCTAACGCCTCCACCGCGTGCACCCGAGCCTTCGGCTGCATCGGCAGCGTCACCAGGCTGACCTCGACCAGGTCCAGTTCGGTGAGCTCGCGCGGCGCCTGGCCGCTGGCGGCCCGCACCCGATAGCCGAAGGACAGGCCCCGGACGGCCCCTTCCTTCAGCAAGGCCGCCGCCTCGCGGCCGGCCGAGCCTTCGCTGAGCCGCGCGATCACCCGAAGCCCGCGTCTGTCCTCCTTCAGATATTCGAGCCGCCCGATCGGCCGCGAGGGCTCGTGCTGCCACAGCAAAGGCACCCCCGCCGGCCCGCGCTTCAGCGACCGCTCGAACGCGCCGGCGCGCACCACGTCGCCGCCCCGGTCGGGCCGGTCGAACAGCGCCGCATAGCCGGCGAAGCGCACGCCACGACGCTCACCCACGAAGCATCTCCAGCATCCCCACCTTCACGGCGATCGCCGCCACCAGAGCCGCCAGGAAAATCCGCGTCGCCCAGCTCACCACCGCCGCCCAGGCCGATTTCTTGGCGTCGCGCCACGCCCTCAAGAGCTCGCGCAGCTCGTCCATGTCGCGCCGCGCCTGCTCGTCCCTGAGGCCGAGCACCGCCAGCGCCCGCTCGGCGCCCACTTCGCTCGCTTCCTCGATCAGCGCGCGAAGCGTCACCAGGTCGGCCCCCTGCCCTTCCGCCTGGGCGACGAGCAGCGCCACCATCGATCCGTTATGATTGGTCATTTCGCTTTGTCCCCGATAAAGAAGTCCGGGTGACCCGGACGGTGATGCTGATCATCCTCGCCATCCTTCTCGCGCTGGGCGCGTGGTGGCTGTGGCGCGAGGGGCGCATCGATGCGTGCAACTCCGGCAGCGGCGAGTGGAATTACGAAACCGGCACCTGCGACCCGCTGGCGCGCTGAAAGCCGAGCATTTCCCTCTTCTCGTCGTCGCTCAGGAAATCGGCCGCGCTCACCTGCCGCCACAGCCGCTCGCGATCCTCGGCGAGCGCGCTGATCTGGTCGACGTCGACGCTGAGCTTCGCGCCCGGCCGCCAGGCCGCCAGCGCGCCCGAGATCCCGCCCAATATCTTCTCCGCCAGCGGCAGCACGGTCAGCCGCCACAGCGCGCGGTTGGCCTCGCGGTAATTGGCGTAGGTCGAATCGCCGGGCAGCCCGAGCAGCATCGGCGGCACCCCGAAGGCGAGCGCGATCTCGCGCGCCGCCGCCGCCTTGAGGCCGACGAAATCCATGTCGGCCGGCGTCAGGCTCATCGGCTGCCACTTGAGGCCGCCCTCGAGCAGCATCGGCCGCCCGGCATTGGCGGCGCCGGCGAACTGGGTCTCGATCTCGCTATGCAGCCGGTCGAACTGCTCGCGCGACATCGCCGCGCCGTCGTCGGGCGCGTAGCACAGCGCCCCTGACGGCCGCGCCGCATTGTCGAGCAGCGCCTTGTTCCACCTGGCCGCAGCATTGTGCACCGCCACCGCACCGGCGGCCGCCCCGAGGCAGCCCAGGCCGTAATGGTCGTCGAGCGGATGGTGCGCCTTCAGGTGCACCACTCCCGGCCGTCCGAGCCCGTCGCGAGCGGCAATTCGCGTCTTCGCCTCGCCCACCTTGTAGACGTAGGCGGCCGGCCACCCGGCAGCGTCCGCCTCCACCGTCACCCGCTCCGGCCTCAGCGCGAACAGCTCCGCCGGCGCGCCCTGCGCGTCCAGCAGCACCTGAACGAATGCATTGCCGTGAAGCAGCAGCTGCGACGCCACCGCCTCCAGCAGCGGCGGCGGGACTAATCCTCCCCGGGACGGGGAGGGGGACCGCGCGGAGCGCGGTGGAGGGGGCCCAGAGCTTTCGCCCACTTCATATATCGGGCACCACGCCACGCTCTCCGCCACCAGCCGCACCGCCCGCTGCGCGACGGGATTGGCGAGATAGGCCTCGCGCACCTGCGCCTCGTAGGAGCGCGGCCACGGCTCGCCCGCGAAGACGTGCCTGAGCCCCGAAAACAGAAAAGGCCGCCCGGCCTCCCGAGCGGCCTTCCGGCCGAACCACCATTTCATGCTATTCTCCGTCGATGAGTTTCGAAACCTGCCTGCGTCTCGCGCTGGGTGCCGTGCTTTTGTT
>DASZEO010000167.1:0-4118 GCA_035940755.1 Allosphingosinicella sp.
GATTGCTGGTGAAGGCCAATTCCGAGGGCCAGCCGGGGCCGCAGGATTACGGCCGCAGCCACGCCGACGGCGCGAACATGCTCGCCGAAGCGCTGGCCCCCCATGGCGGCGTCGTCATGTGGCGCGCCTTCGTCTACACCAACGCGGCAGCGCAGGATCGCGCCGCCCAGGCCTATGACGAGTTCCGGCCGCTCGAGGGCCGCTTCCGCCGCAACGTCATCCTGCAGGTGAAGAACGGACCAATCGACTTCCAGCCGCGCGAGCCCTTCCACCCGCTGTTCGGGGCGATGCCGCGGACAGCGCTCGCAATGGAAGTGCAGATCACCAAGGAATATCTCGGTTTCGCCACCCACCTCGCCTATCTCGGCACGATGTGGGAGGAGGTGCTCGACGCCGACACCTATGCCCGCGGCCCCGGTTCGCCGGTCGCCGGAACCTTGAGCGCCTTGGCCGGCGTGGCGAACACCGGCACCGAGCGCAACTGGTCGGGATCGCTATTCGACCAGGCGAACTGGTACGCCTTCGGCCGCCTTGCCTGGGATCCGCAGCTCTCCTCGCGCGACGTGGCCGAGGAATGGGTGCGGATGACCTGGGGCAACGATCCCGCGCTGGTGGAGCCCGTCGTGGGCATAATGATGGAATCGCGCCAGGCCGTCGTGGATTACATGACGCCGCTCGGGCTCCACCACCTGATGGCGACGGGCCACCATTATGGTCCAGCGCCATGGGTAGATGACCTGGAGCGCGCCGATTGGAACCCGACTTATTATCACCGTGCCGACGCGGGCGGCATCGGCTTCGACCGCACTGCCACCGGCAGCAATTCCGCGTCCCGCTATGCGCCGGAGGCGGCGCGGCGCTTCGGCGACATCGAGCGCGTGCCTGAGGACTATCTGCTGTGGTTCCACCACGTGCCGTGGGATCGCCGCCTCGACAGCGGGCGGACGCTGTGGGACGAGCTCGTCCTGCGCTATTCGCGTGGCGTGCGACAGGTGGCGGAGATGCGCCGGACCTGGGCGTCGTTGGCGCCGCTGGTCGATTCCGAGCGCCACGCCGAAGTGGCCGCGTTGCTCGATATCCAGCAGGATGAGGCGCAGTGGTGGCGGGACGCCAGCATTGCTTACTTCCAAAGCATCTCAGGCCGACCGCTGCCGTCCGGCGTGACGCCGCCTCCGCACGACCTCGATTATTATCGAGCGATCGAGCACCGCTACGTGCCCGGCCATTAGCGCCGGCTGAGGCCCCGCAGCAGGAACTCGCGGATACGCCGGCGAAGCTGCGGCGTCGGCGCCCCCAGAATGCCGCGATGTTGCGGCGCCAGGTGAGCGACCGGATCGGCGCCGTCGGGACGAAAGACATAATGGTCGAACAGAGCCCGCCAGGCGGTCCGGTGCTCCGGCGGCAGGTGCGCGATCGTCAGTATCCCATGCACCAAGGCTTCCAGGCCCGATCCCGCCTCGGGCGGCTCATTCTGCCACCAATAGTTGACCAGGATGTTGAACGGCGAAAGCGCCTCGATGTTGTGCCACCAGAGGGCCGGAATGTAGATAGCGTCGCCGGGCTCGAGGTCCACGACATGAGCCGCCGCCAGCGCTTCGCGAAACCGAGGATATTCCTCGAAGTCCGGCTGGCGGATCGACACCATGCTCGCCGGCTGCCCCGCCATGGTGAAGTCGAGCGGCCCGACATAAAGGTTCGGCAGCTGGTCCGGCGGGAACAGCGTGACGCGCCGACGCCCGGCGACGACGCACGCGATGTTGTCCGACAGGTCGAAGTGGGTGGCGACGACGCTCCGGTTGCCGACCCAGATGCGTGGGACGGCGGCCTCGGACGACATCAGCTCCAGGGCGTTCTGCTCCGCGAAGCCGGGCAGCGTCTCCGGCAGGGCGGCGGCGCCCACATAGACGGACGGCGGCCGCTCGACGCCCTCCAGGCTGAGCAGGTAGCGCAAGACCTCTGCGAAGGGCGCTTTGCGGCGCTCGAAATTGAACCCGCTCATGTCCGGGCGGTAGAAGAAGCGGCCTTCGATTTGCGGCGGACCGACGAACGCCTCCGCCGCGGCGCCGTGATCCATTGCCGCGAGATAAGCGACGGCGGTTTCGGACGACGTCCGGGCCGCTTGTACCGCGGGCCAGTCCTTCACGAGTCCGCGAATCACGGCAGGCCGATATCGCGGCACCACCTCCGCCTGGAATGCAGCGGCGTTCAGGCCGTGATATTCTGCGAGCGGTTCCGGGGCAGCGTTCATAGGCGTGCCAGGCGCTTAGCAGCTTCGGTTCGCCTTTCCACCAGCCCCCCGGGAACCTAAAGGTCGCGCCATGGCCTCCTCACCCGCCTCGGAGTACGACTTCGCGCTCCGGCCGCGCGCCGACGTGTCGCTGGAGCGGATCGGGCACGAGCAGGAGCCGGTGCTGATCATTGAAGGCCTGGTCCAGGATCCGGCGCAGCTCATCGAATATGCGGCGCGGGAGGTGAGCTTCGAGCCGGTGTGGGGGCCGCAGGGCGGCTATCCGGGCGTCAGGGCGCCGGCACCGCTTAACTTCGTCGGCGCCGCGGTAAGGGCGCTGAGCCCGATGGTGGAGCGCGCCTTCGGCCTCGCCAGCGTCAAGCTGGCCCGGGCCCAGTGCAGCTTTTCGCTGGTGACGCTGCCGCCGGAACGGCTGGCGCCGCTGCAGCGCATTCCGCACATCGACACGACCGATCCACTGCAGTTCGCCATCCTTCTTTACCTTTGCGAGCCGCGCTTCGGCGGCACCGCTTTCTATCGGCACAGGGCCACCGGTTTCGAGGCGCTGACGCCGGAGCGAAAGCCGGTCTACGAGGAAGTGCGTGAGCGCGAGCTCAGCGAAGGCGCCGACGATCGCTACATCGCCGGGGACACGCCGCATTATGTGCAGACCGCCGCGTTCGAAGCGGCGATGGGCCGACTGCTCGTCTATCGGAGCCGGATCCTTCACTCGGGGCAGATCGATCCCGAGACGCCGCTCAGCGACGACCCGCGGCGCGGCCGACTGACCGCGAACATCTTCGTCAACTACCGCCGCAGCTGAGCGCGGACTGGAGGCGGCGACGGCCAAAGAAAGGGGCACCGCCGGTCTCGCCGGCGGTGCCCCGCTGCAGTGGCTTTTCGATCAGAAGGTGACGCGCAGGATACCCGTGAACCGCCTGTCGTTCATGAACCAGGACCGGGGCGCCCGAAGAACGCCGTCGGATTCGCTGGCGTCGATCACCTGCGAGGTTCGGGTGATCTCGTTCAGCAGGTTCACGGCCTGGAAGCCGATCCTGATGTGCGGCGTGATCGAATAGAAGATCGACGCGTCGAGCTGGCCCGTGGACTCATTGTAGATCGGCGCGAACGGAACGATCACGTCGCGGATCGTCAGCAGGAACCGTGACCGCCAGCTATAGGCGAATCGGATGCTTAGGGGGCCGCGTTCGTAGAAGGGCGTCAAGTTTATCGTGTGCCTGGAGAGTCCCTGCAAGGGGAGAAGGCTGGTGTCGACGTTGGACTGATTGCCCGCCGAAACGTCCGGATCGGTCTCCGAAAGCGTGCTCTGGCTGACGCCGCTCGAATCGACGAACGTGTAGGTCGCATTCAGACCCAGGCCCGAGAGGAAGCCCGGAAGGAAGTCGTAGACCTGCTGATAGGCGAGCTCGAAGCCGCGGATCGAGCCGGTCTCCTCCGAGTTCACCGGCGTCGTCAGAATGCCTTCGAACGTCGCCCCGTTGTTGGTGAACGAGCGCCGCTCGACGCCGTTGGTCAGCACGTTGTGCAGCCGCTTGTAGAAGAAGGCACCGGTCAACTGGCCCACGCGGCTGAAATACCACTCCACCGAGAAGTCGAAGTTGTTCGACTCGATCGGCCGGAGGAACGGATTGCCCACCGTCGTCCGGAAGATCGGACGCCCGTTGCCGGCCTCGATATCCTCCTGGTTCGCCGCCAGCGAGATGTTGGCGAAGTTGCGCGTGAGCCCGAACTCGGGCGGCGCGATGCCGTTATACCAGGCGAAGCGCAGCTGCAGCTGGTCGCTTAGCTCGGCACGCAGGTTCACGCTCGGCAGGAAATAATCGTAGGTGAGCTCGCCCGTGCGCTCCTCGATCGCACCGTTGGCGAAGGC